>QMYG01000079.1 GCA_003662535.1 Candidatus Bathyarchaeota archaeon | reverse complement strand
GAGTCGCTCTAGTGCCGAATCAGCAATATACGTCCCTCGCCCTCCTTCATTTTCGGTGATGTAAATGGGGGTCTATAGGGGGTCTTTTTCGATAACCACCAAGAGAGAGGGGGAAATCGTAAACATCACAGGCATGGTTGAGGACATCGTCAGGAAGTCTGGAATAAGGAACGGCGTGGTTCACGTATTCGCCCCACACGCTACGGGCGTCATCGTCATAACCGAATACGAGTCTGGACTGCTGAGAGACATAATAAACCTCCTAGACAGGCTCATACCTAAAGGAAGCGGATATAGCCATCCAGTAAACGCCCACAGCCACTTACGCTCAATGTTCCTCTGCCCAGACAGGACAATACCACTAATCGACGGCAGGCTAGCCCTAGGAACGTGGCAATCCATAATGTATATCGAGGTAGACACGCACGGGCGTAGACGGCAGATAGTAGTAACTGTGGTGGGGGAGTAGATGCGAATTCTCCTCATAAACAATTATCGTCGTTCAGCCGATTCGAAGATAGGAAAGTATGAAGTGGCGTTAAAATCGTGCTTCTCGTCCAGTCGAATCGAGACTCTAAGCTATAGGGAGCTTAAGGTTGACGCCGTATTGGGTGTGGTAGACGCCTACGTGCTTTCTGGCTCTTCTGCCAGCGTCTGTCGTCGAGACACGATAAGCGAATATTCTAGCGTGATAGAGCTGATCAGGCGAGCTGATGCACCAATTCTCGGGATATGCTTCGGGCATCAACTAATCGCTTACACCTTTGGAGCGCCCATACGCACCGAGAAGCTTGTGAGGGATGTGCAGGAAATCGAGATTCTCGAATCCGACGAAATCTTCTCGTGCTGGAAGGCTGGGTATAAAATCTCCATGAGCGAATATCACAGAGACCATGTGAAGCGCCTTCCAGAGGGCTTTATTCTTTTGGCTAGGTCTGAAACCTGCGAAATAGAGGCGATGAAGCATGAAAGTAGGCCCATTTATGGGGTTCAGTTTCATCCGGAGAGGAGTGGGCGTGATGGCTGGACTGTCCTCAAAAACTTCTTTCACGGCGTAGTGAGAAGATAGCTGAGAAGAGGCAAAGCCAGCCTTGTACACGTTATCGTGTTGCAGTTGGTTGTGCAAAAAAGCTTAGATATTTGGGCTTCGCAACATGACGGGAGGAATTCAGAATGGAAGAGCCACGTCCAAGCTTTGATGAATATTTCATGCGTATTTGCCACGTTGTAAAGACACGCTCCACCTGCCTGAGGAGGAAGGTAGGGGCGATACTCGTCAAGGACAGGCGCATACTAGCAACAGGCTACAATGGTGCTCCGAAGGGGCTGCCGCACTGCGCAGTAACTGGATGCCTAAGGCAGAAGCTGAATGTCCCTCCGGGAGAGAGGCACGAGCTTTGTCGGGGTTTGCACGCTGAGCAGAATGCTTTGTTGCAGGCGGCTGTCTTCGGTGTTAGCACTCGGGGTGCCACGCTTTACTGCACGACCTTCCCCTGCACAATCTGTGCTAAGATGCTGATTAACGCAGAGATTAAGGAGGTTGTCTACGACTCCGACTACGAAGACCCCCTCTCTAAGGAGTTGCTGAGGCAGGCTGGGATTAGGGTTAGGAGGGTTCATGTGGATGAGCCTGTCTGGGGAGGGGTTAGCGAGGCTGAGGCCAGGGCTGGTAGACGCTCACTGCCATCTACAGGATAGCGAGTTCGACGAGGATAGAGACGATGTTGTGAAGCGGGCTAGAGACTCCGGAGTCCACGCAATAGTAACTTCGAGCCTGAACTACGAAGAGGGATTGGCGGCGCTCAGACTTTCACACAAATACGAGGGCTACGTCTACGTCGCTTTAGGCCTAGAACCAACGAAACTGGACTCCGAGGATGTGGATGCAGTCCGTAGATTGATTACTGCGCACCGCCGAGAAATCGTGGCTATTGGGGAGGTCGGGCTAGACTACTACTGGGTTAGAGAGGAAGCCCTCAGAGAGCTTCAGAAACGCCTATTTCTTGACTGGCTTTCTTTGGCTGAGGAGCTAAGTCTACCTGTTGTTGTTCATTCTAGGAGCGCCGGCAAATACGCCGTGCAGATAGTCCTCAAAAGCGGATATAGGCGTGTTCTCATGCACGCCTACGACGGGAGGGTCGGCTGGGCACAGAAGGCCGCTAAGGAGGGCGTGTATTTTTCGATACCCACCTCCGTGTGGCACTCACGCCAGAAGCAGAAGCTCGTGAAGGCGCTACCCCTAGAAAGCCTGATGGTGGAGACTGACTCCCCAGTCCTCTCTCCAATCAGAGGTAGACGGAACGAGCCAGCAAACCTAATCTATGCGGTGCGGAAAATAGCGGAAATAAAGGGTGTCCCGCCGGAGGAAGTCGCAGAAATCACGACCAAGAACGCCTTAGAACTCTTCGGGATTAGGCTAAAAACCTAGTTCCGAAACCTACGCTTGGTGTTTAGTCATGGCTGAGCGCCCCTGCCAGTATGAGCGTAATCTCGCTAGGTGCCCCTGCACCTACGAACCCTGCGAAAAGAAGGGCCTATGCTGCGAATGCCTCCACTACCACTGGAGCCGTGGAGAACTCCCCGCCTGCCTCTTCCCGCCGGAAATCGAAAGAACCTACGACCGCTCCCTGAAACGCTTCATAGAATACTACAAAGACAAGGTCTGAGAGGAAAGGCGAACCGGCTGGTTCACACCCCTATTTTTGGGCACAGGTCGCTGAGGAAGCACTCATCGCATTTCGGTTTTCTCGCCCTACAGTAGTCCCTTCCGAACTGTATGAGGAGGACGTGGGCGTCCTCGTAATACCGCTCTGGTATGTTCTTCTCTAGCACAGCCCTAACCTCCTCGTATCCAGCGTTCTGGGAAACAAAGCCCAGCCGCCTCGATATTCGGAAGATGTGCCTATCTATAGGTATCACGTGCTTTCTGGCGTTAAAAAGCAGAACTACATCAGCTGTTTTCGGCCCAACCCCCGGCATGGACATGAGTTCACGTCTAGCCTGCTCAAGTGGAAGCTTGAGCACCTTCCACAGGTCTCCGTCGTACTTCTTTACGATGTATTGGGCGACCTTCTTTATCTTCACGGATTTCTGGCGGTGTAGCCCAGCGACACGTATGTGCTTGGCGATTTCCTCCACGCTGGCCTTTGAGAGGGTTTCTGGGTTTATTCCGAGATTTTTGTCTAGGTTTCTGAAGGCCTCCATCTCGTTTTTGAAGTTCGTGTTTTGTGAGAGTATTGTGTGAACTAGCGCTTTGAAGGGGTCTGTCTCGCTTGGCCTCCACCTCTCCCGATAGTGCTGCATGAGCCTCTGAACAACCTGCCAAACCCTATCCATTGCCCCGCACTCTCTCCCCCTATTCCCTGCATTCCGCCAATCTAAAAGGTTTATTGCGTGCCGCATCGTGCCTATAGTCTTGGATATGGTTCGCATCGCCGTTTTCACGCACGGTCGGGTTGATACTGGCCGGTCGGAGCGAATTCGAGAAATTTTGGAGGAATGCTACAACCGTCTACCAAACGATTTAATGCTCGTCGAGCTTCACCTCTTCTCGACAAAAAGCTTGCTCACCGCTTTCCTCTCGAGAGAAAGGTCTGATTTGGGGGTGTCTTCCAGCGAGATGGGTGAAGGTTTCTTCGCCATGCACGACGCTTGGAGAGGCTTTCCGAGAATCCTCGTCTCCCTAGACAGGCTCCTCGAGCTGCCGGCTTTAGTTCAGGTCGGCGGGTTGAGGCACGAGGCAGCCCACTCCATACTCCATGGCAGCCCAGAATACTACATTTTCCCCATGCCTCCTAGCCTAGCGGAGCTTGGACGCCGCTTCAGCCTGAGCCTAGAGGTTCTTACAGACCTGCTCTACCTGCTTTCCATCGCAGTTAAGGATTATGAGGCCACGAGGCTCCTTTATGGGGGCGGCTATGTGGAGGACCAAGCGGAGTATGTGCAGTATTTGTTGGAGCCTAGCGGAGAGGAGGTGGCGGCCTGGAGCCTTTCACGGGGGAGGGCTGTGGCAGAGCTTCTCTATCTGGCTTCGCAATTTAAGGTTCTAGCCTGTGCCAGCCCGCTGTTAGAGGATAACAGCCTT
>QMYG01000078.1 GCA_003662535.1 Candidatus Bathyarchaeota archaeon | reverse complement strand
GCCTGTCCTTCCGACCTCGTCTCTCCTGAGGAGCGCCCTCACCCTGTTCATGACTGTTTCCGGGGAGACACCTAACAGCTTTGCGACCTTCTGCTCTCTCCCAATTATTGAGGTTTCCACGTGGCCCCACTCAGTCGGCTCGATGAGCATGAGCCTCTTATCGACACCCCTGACACGCCTCCCCTGCTTTAGGCCTTGGAGGCCGAGCTCGCCGCCGAAGCGGTAAAACTCACGCTCCACTGGACGTAGACGGCAGAGCGGGAAGGAGACGCAGAGACGCTCACCCAGCTCGATGTAGCCCTTCAACGCATAGGAGGGCGTGGCCTGGACGATGAGCCTACGTGAGGCAGAAAAACCAGCCTCCTCTAATGCTAACTCGATGAGCATGGGTGCGGGTGGCGTGGGAACGAACACGTCTATGTCGCTCTTCTCGTCTACGTCCCCCCTCGCAATGCTGCCGTGAACGATGGAGGAGACGCGCCTGCGCCAGAGCGCCTCCATAACCCTCAAAGCCTCAGCTCTGAGCGTTCTAAGCAGGCTCCAGCGCCGCTCATCGTAGACAACCTCCCTAGCCTCCCCAGGCCTAGCAGGCTTCTCAGCCAAACACCCCACCACAAAATATTTGGAAGCCGCAAAGAAAGACGTGATGCCCTTTTTTAACAAGCAACCCGTGAGCCACCGCTAGAATTAATTACGTGGTTCCGTTCACTATCTTAGGTGCACCCCTCCTTGACAGAAGACATGGTGTTTCTTCTCTGGGTGCTCGTCGCCTGGGCCGCGCTCTACCTAGCTAGCAGGCTCACAGACCTGAAGAGGTTCGGCGTAGACGTGAAGCCCTTCCTAGTTACTAAGGATTCTCCGAAGATGAGGGAGTTTCTGGACAGGCTTTCTGGGTGGAACAGGCGTGTTTGGCTGGCTGTTTTCAACATAACGACTGTGGTGGCTGCGTTGATGATGGCCTATGCAGTCTACTTCCTTTATGTAAATATTCAGAGGCTGGTGAGCCTTGTCGGGCGGCCAGTGATGGTTATGCCTGCTCTTCCCGGCATAACGATACACGCCTACTGGGTTCCCTACTTCATGGCTGCAGCCCTCGTGGTGATTCTGAGCCACGAGATGGCCCATGGGGTAGCGGCTAGGGTTCACAACATCCCCGTGAAGTCGGCTGGGGTCTTCCTTGTTTTTGTGCTTCCCGGGGGCTTCGTGGAGCCCGACGAGGAGAAGTTCGAGAAGGCCCCAGTCCTTCAGAAGCTCCACGTCCTCTCCGCTGGGCCTGTGGCCAACTTCGTCATCGCTTTGCTGGTTTTTCTTCTTCTTTCGAGCTGCTTCGCTGCGTCCTCAGGAGTTTTTGTCATGGAAGTGGCGAAGAACAGCCCAGCTGATGCAGCTGGCATAGGGAGGTGGGACGTGATTTACGCAATTAATGGGACTCCGATAAGAAGCGCTTACGACTATTACGTGTATGTGAATTCGACAGTCCCGGGAGAAAGCCTGCTTTTGGAGACGAACCGTGGCGTCTTCCGGGTGGTTGTGAGGAATTGCTCTGGGAGGGCGTGTTTGGGCATCAACAGATACTACAATTTCTATCCCCTACGCTTAAGGGTGCCCCCTCAGGTTTCCATACATGCGTATCTCACGGCCTACTGGACTTTCCTCATATCTGGCAGTGCAGCCATTTTCAACATGCTTCCGCTCTACCCCTTCGATGGGGAGCGCTTCCTCTACAGCATCGTGGAGAGGCTTCTCGGCAGGGGTGGGAAGTGGGTTAGGGGTATGCTTAACGTCGTCTGCTTTTCGCTTTTCCTGCTTAACATGCTCCTTAGCCTGTTCAGGTTCGGTTTTAGGCCCATATAGCCTGTGGAAAAGGTGCTGCGGGGTTGCTTTGCACTAAGTGCGGAAAGAGGGAAGCCGTCTACCACCGTAGGTATTCTGGAGAAAGCCTGTGCAGTCGGTGCTTTCTCCAGTCCGTAGAGGAGCGTGTGAAGAGGACGATAAACCAATACGGCATGTTCGAACCCAAAGACCGCATAGCTGTGGCCGTTTCAGGCGGGAAGGACAGCCTAACCCTCCTCCAAATACTCTACAAGATTGAACAGAAGTTCCCGAAGTCTGAGCTAATAGCGATAACCATAGACGAGGGCATAGGAGACTACAGGAGGGAAGCCATCAAGCTCGTCGGCCAGCTATGCAATAGGCTAGGCGTAGAACACCACGTCTACACCTTCCGGGAAATCTACGGCTACACGCTGGACGACGTGGTTGAGGCTGGCGGGGTGGAGTTTAAGCCTTGCTCATACTGTGGCGTTCTCAGGAGGAGAGCTTTGAATTTCGCTGCTAGGGAGCTTGGAGCGACGAAGCTTGCAGTTGCGCACACTTTGGACGACGAGGCGCAGACGATAATCATGAACCTGCTTCGTGGAGACCCCCTACGCCTAGCACGCCTGAAACCGGTCTCCGACTTCGTCCACCCAAGGCTCGTTAGGCGTGTGAAGCCGCTCTGCATGGTTCCAGAAGCGGAGACAGCCCTCTACGCATACCTAGCCCGTCTACCATACACCAACAGGCAGTGCCCCTACGCCCACAAAGCCCTAAGAAACGAGGTCAGAATCTTCCTAAACCGCCTGGAATTCAAACACCCAAGCACAAAATTCACAATCTACAAAGCGTTCGAACGCATAAGACCAGCAATAGAAGCAACAATTGGAGAAGTCAAACTAAACGAATGCAAAATATGCGGAGAACCAACCCCGGGAGAAATATGCCAAGCCTGTAAATTATTAAATAAAATCACTAATCACCAATGAACTACTATTAAATGTAGCAAATGTTATTGTATTAAGTCTTGCCATATTTTATACGCCTCTTCACCATAATTTTCAAGAATGACATGTTTCAACACCAACTCTCTTGCTTCTTGTTTACCAAATTTATCAATTATATATGAAGCGATATCCTTAAACTCTATTTTATAAGTCTTCGCACGCTTTATTATAATTTCAAGTATTTCTGGAGATGGAATTATTATTTCTGAAATGTTGATAATATCCTTGCATATATTCAGACTTTCTTTTATTAAAGCGTTTCTTTCTTTCATTAATTCTATAAGACTGTCAAAAAATTCGGGTTTAGGAGGAGGAGCAACAACTAGCTTATAAGTGGAGGTCAAGCTTCTCATGTATGACAATATTGTATGTATTCTTATTTCATAAAAAAGAATTTTTACATAAAAATTCAGACAATCTTTAATTTCTTTTATATTTCTGTTTAGTTCTGTGATTTGCTCATCTAATATAGAGACCCATGAAGGTTTTTCAGACATCAATTTAACAATTACTTTTCTAGTTATAAAATTTTTGGATGAAAATGGGCGGCGGGTCCCAGGGTTCGACGCCCGGTGTCCGTTGGGGTGTCTCCGCCCCCGTGCTTCCACCCGCACCCCCCTGAGCGCCGAACGTCCGGGCTTAGGTTGCTCCCTCCCGGGCCTGGCCAGGTTCACCCGGCAAACGCCCAAACACACCCCCCTACGGGGGTGGCTGGGCGACCGCCGGCCCCGTGGGACGGGCCTTCACGGCTGGGGGCTGGGCCAGACGGCCTGCGTCAGCCCCGCCCCTCGGGTTACTGGCCCCCCCGTGTAGCCCGTTTGGGGTTACAGGGAAGGGCTAGCTCCCCGGCCCTCCCCGCCGCCGCGCATGTTATTCTGGGGTTGGCTGGGTTAAATTCGTTTCGGCTCGTCGTGGGTTAGGTTACGGAGACTTCAGCCTCGAAGGTGTTTCCTCTGGCCGTTAGGACTCTGACGGTGACCTCGTCACCGATTTCGAGGCCGTGTCCCTCCTCCCACATTATCTCGAAGATGACGGTCTCGTTCGGCCGGAGCTTCTCCGGTAGGACCGGGTGCATATAGAACACGTAGCCGTCGTAGCATCTGAGCAACGTACCGTCCGGCTTCTCGATGTACAGCTCATCCACGGTGAGCGCTATCTCGCCCGTGTTCCTCAGGCCCAAGATAAGCTCGTCTGGACCGTTGCGCAACACGAACAACACGCTGAGCCTCTCCCTACCCTTCCCAGCGATGAGCCCTGCATCCCACGCGT
>QMYG01000077.1 GCA_003662535.1 Candidatus Bathyarchaeota archaeon | reverse complement strand
GTGCTATAAAGCTTCTTATAATTTTCCCATACTTCGTCAACCCAGGCCTGAAGAACCGCAATATCTTCGTCCGTTAGGTCTCTGAAGCGGCCCTGCATGCGCACATACTCCTCCACGGGTCTGCGCCTAGATTTCTCGACTAGGGGTGCGCTGGGCCTGCTAAGCTTGAACTTTCCATTCTCTATCTCGAAGAGAACCCACATTCCCGTCTGGACGGCTCGTCTACCTACCTCTACGGTTTTCGAGCGTGGGTACCGGCAGCCCGTTGGGCTGGGGGCGTGTATGTGTATGTAGCATGTCCCCTTTATCTTCATAGCCTTCTTCACCTTCGCGTAGAGGTCGAGCGGGTAGGCTGGGGAGGCTGTGGCGACGTAGGGTATGCCGTGAGCCGCCATTATCATGGGCAAGTTCTTCTTGTGCTCGAGCTTCCCAGTCGGGGTTGTGGTTGTCCAGGCCCCGTAGGGCGTGGCACCGCTCCTCTGTATGCCCGTGTTCATGTAGGCCTCATTATCGTAGCAGATGTAGAGGATGTTGTCCCCACGCTCAGCAGCCCCGGAAAGAGCCTGAATCCCGATGTCAGCCGTGCCTCCATCCCCAGCCCAAGCCACAACCGTTACGTCCTCGATTCCCTGAGCCTTCAACCCAGCGGCTATACCTGAGGCCGTGGAGGCAGCCGCCGCAAACACCATGTTGAATATCGGAACCTTCACGGCTGAGACCGGGAAGGGCCCCTGAATGATGGAGGTGCAGCACGCCGGTATGACGAGTATGGTTCGTCTACCTAGCGCCTTGAGTGCGTGCCTTAGGGCTATGGATGGGCCGCATCCTGCGCAGGCCGCGTGGCCCGGAAGCAGATACTCCTCCCTCGGCAGGTCTTTCACCTTCACTCCTTCTCACCCCTCAAACCTATCCATGTGGTTTCCCGCTCCACCTTACCCTTGAGCATCCACTCGTGCGCCTTCCGCCCAATCTCCTCTATCTGGCGGTAGGTTACATCCCTGCCCCCGAGGCCGAGGACGAAGCCCGCGACGAGCGGGCGCTCTTCCATGGCGTATAGGGTGGACTTTACCTCGGTTGCGAGTGCGCCCTCCAGCCCGAAGGATATTTGCCTGTCCAGCACTGCGAGCAGCCTCACATCGGAGACCAGTTCGCGTAGCAGTTCCTTTGGGAAGGGCCTGAACATGCGTACTCTGGCCACGCCGATTTTTATTCCCTGCTCCCTTAGGGCGTCTACCGCCAGCCTGGCCTCGTAGGCGAGTGTGCCCATGGAGATGAACATTAGCTCTGCGTCCTCGCACCTGTAGGTCTCTATTAGGCCTTTAGGCTCGAAGCCGAAGCGTCTGCAGTAGTCCTCCTCAACCTTCGGGAAAAGCTCCTTAACCCGCTCCATCGCCTCCTGAATCATAAACCTGAAATCCATGTACCAAGCGGGGGAGAGCAGCGCACCGAAGGTTACAGGGTCGTCCACGTCGAGCTTCCACTGGGGCTTCCTCGGCGGCAGGTACTCGTCGATCTCCTCCTGCGGTGGCATCCTCACTGGCATCGATGTGTGCGAGAGGATGAAGGCCTCCTCGTCCACCATGCAGGGTAGCTGTATGCTCGGGTCTTCGCAGAGCTTGTACGCTTGGATGATCGAGTTGAAGACCTCTTGGTTGTCTGCGCAGTACATTTGTATCCAGCCTATGTCCCGTTGGGCCATCGTGTCGCAGTAGTCTGTCCAGATGTTCCAGCCTGGCCCGAGCGCCCTGTTCACCACGGCCATGACTATTGGTAGACGGGCCCCAGCCGCCCACCAGAGGCACTCGTGCATGTATGCTAGGCCATGGGAGGACGTGGCCGTGAAGGCCCTAGCCCCTGCGGCTGAAGCCCCGATGCAGGCGGCCATGGCGCTGTGCTCGGACTCCACACGAATATACTGGGCGTCCAGTTCTCCGTGCTCGACGAACTCCGAAATCTTCTCCACTATCGTCGTCTGGGGTGTGATTGGGTAGGCGGCTACAACCTGAACTCTAGCGGCTTTTGCGGCGTAGGCTGCGGCGTAGTTCCCAGTTAGGAACCTTGTCTCACCCTTAACTGCAACCTGCACCATCTATATCTCCTCCCTAACCATCGTTATGGCTCCGACCTTGCACTCGTTGGCGCAGATTCCGCAGCCCTTGCAGTATTCGTAGTTCACGTGAGGGTAGTCGTTCTCGTCCAGCTCTATGGTGGCGTCCGGGCAGTACAGCCAACACAGCAGACACTTAACGCACTTCTCCAAGTCTATCACGGGGCGGAAGGTCCTCCAAAAGCCTGTTTTTCCAGAAGCTCCTGAACTAGGCCTAGAAAGGGGTGCCAACGGCAATGCGCTAATGTCGTCTGGATTCATACTCTTTTCCTCCGATAGCGCATAACCAGTTGAGAGGAAAAGGGTTTCGCATAAAGACCAAAAACGGAGAAAAGGCGGCGGGCATCAGGAGCAAACCACCGCTGTTTTTTAGGCGTCTACCACCAACGTTTGATGCGCTCGTATGCAAGCTGAGCTGCCTTCACGTTCTTTTCTCCGCCTGCGCCCGGCCAGCGCTCACGAATAACGTCTAGCACCGTCTCTATCTTTAGTTCTCCCGTCGCACCTGCAAAGGCGCCCATCATCGGCGTGTTCACGACGGCAATTCCAGCCAGCACGAGGTCTAGCTCCAAGGCGATGGACGTTGCATCCACAGTCGCCACTTTGAAGCCGCTGAAGCCCAGCTCCTCAGGCGTCTGGTGCGTGTTCATGATGATGCATCCGTCAGGCTTCAGCCCAACAGTTACGTCCACCATCTTCGGCAGGGCTGGGTCCAAGACAAGCACGTAGTCTGGGTTGTAGATTTGGCTCCTCCTGTAAATCGGCTCGTCTGAGATGCGGACAAAAGCTGTTACCGGCGCTCCTCTCCTCTCGGCACCGAAGAAGGGGAAGGACAACGCATGCTTCCCTTCCCTATATGCAGCTTCAGCTATCAGCTGGGCGGCTGTAACCCCGCCCTGCCCACCCCTACCGTGAATCCTTATCTCCTTTAACACCAACCGGAACCACCAAAATTTAGGATGCGTAGACATAAATAAAACTCTAGGGCGTTTTTCCACACACAATGATACGCCTGTAACCCACAGATACCGAGGTAACACGGGGAAGCGAAAATTATTTAACCCTGTAACGCCATATTTTCCACTCCCATTTAAAACGTCTGGGACGGTGAAGCCGGGTTTGGGGCGGAGAATTGTTGTCGCTCTCGGCGGAAACGCAATACAGCGTGCCGACAAGCTTGAAGAAGTCGAGAAGCAGTGGGAGAACGTCCGCATAGCCTGCGAACAGCTGGCGGAACTCGTGAGCAGGGGCTACGAGCTGGTTATAACGCATGGAAACGGGCCGCAGGTCGGAGACCTCCTCCTACAGCAGGAAGCCGCTATAAGGCAGGTTAAGCCGAAAACCCTAGACCTTCTGGTTGCGATGACGCAGGGCCAAATCGGCTACATGCTCCAGCAAACCCTAGAAAACGAACTCAAAAAGAGGGGAATAAACAGGCCAGTAGCCACCGTAATAACGAGGGTTCTCGTGAACCGTGACGACCCAGACTTCAAAGACCCGCATAAGCCTGTGGGGCCCTACTACACAGAGGATGAAGCCAGAGAGGTTATGAAAAGGAATGGGTGCGTCGTAAAGAAGGTAGACCCAGCTAGGGAAAAGCCCTACAGGAGGGTTGTTCCGTCTCCAGACCCGATAACGATTGTGGAGGGCGAGGCGATAAGGAGGATGGTCGAGGCTGGAATAATCGTCATCGCCTCCGGCGGCGGGGGCATACCTGTGGTTCGTGACGACGGAGAGCTTAGGGGCGTAGAGGCGGTCATAGATAAGGACTTGGCTGGTGAACGCCTAGCAGAGGTCGTCGAGGCCGACGTGCTACTCGTACTGACGGACGTGCGTAAAGTCAAGCTGAATTACGGGAAGCCGAACGAGGTGGACATAGACAGGATGACCGTCGAGGAGGCGAAGCGATACATGCGGGAGGGCCACTTCCTCCCGGGGAGCATGGGGCCGAAGGTTCTGGCGTGCATCCGCTTCCTAGAGTGGGGCGGGAAGGAAGCAATAATCGCATCGCTG
>QMYG01000076.1 GCA_003662535.1 Candidatus Bathyarchaeota archaeon | reverse complement strand
TGTTTCTTCTGCTAGGTAGGTGATGGATATTACGTGGCCTCTTGGGTCTCTGTTTGGGTCTGAGTAGACTCCTACGAGCTTTTTTATTCTGATTTCTAGGCCTGTTTCCTCTTTTGCCTCCCTTATTGCGGCTTCTTCTACTCGTTCTCCGTATTCTACGAAGCCTCCGGGTATTGCCCAGTGGTCTTTGAAGGGTTCGTTTTTCCTCTTTATGAGGACTATTGAGCCGTCTTTTCTGACTATTACTACGTCTACCGCTATTCTGGGTAGGCGTTTTTCTCGGCTTTCTTCAGGCATGTGGGTTCCTCCGTGCTAGGAGACCGGTTTATAGACTAGGCCGAGTTGGTCTGCGTAGTCGAAGGCCTCCCTCATCTCCTTGCTTGAGACTCTGCGCATGAGTTCTGGGTATTTCTCTGGGTGCCTCGCCACGTAGTATTCTGGCCTCCACTGCCCCATAATGTTCACGAGTATGCGGTCCTTGTCCAGCTTTTTGGCTAGGATTTCCAACACTGGCTTTGTGCAACAGTCTAGGTGGTTCGGCATTACTAGGTGCCTGACGATCATGTCTCCGTTTTTGTGGGCGATGATGTGGTTTCTGGTTACGATTTTGACGTAGTCTATTCCTCCTGCTGTTAGGCGGTCTGCGCAGTTGTTGTTGCCGAATTTGAAGTCTGGGAGCCAGATGTCTATGACTTCGCAGAGTATTTTCATCGTTTCTTCTGAGCAGAGCATGTTGCTGTTCCATAGTAGGGGGACGTTTACGTTTAGGTGTTTTAGGGATTCTATTATTGTGTGGAGGTTTGGTGTCGGTTCTCCGCCGACGTAGTTTATGTTTGCGGCTCCCTCACGCCTCAGCTCTTTCGCTATTAGGGCTAGTCGCTTTGCGTCTACCTCAACCCCGTTTTCTGGGTTGAAGGATATGTCGTAGTTCTGGCAGAACTTACACCTGAGGTTACAGGACGTGAAGAAAATCGTGCCTGAACCCCCGACCGGGTGTCCTCCACCGCCGAGTAGGGGTGCCTCCTCCCCGAAGTGGTGGAACCAAGTTGATACACGGCTAACCGAGTCAAGTCTGCAAAAGCCCTTTTCCCCCTTCAACCTGTTTACTCCGCATCTCCGCTCGCACAGTCTACAGCTTTGTACGAGGCGGTGGACAAGCTCTATCTTCAGGTCTAAAAAGCTCTTCTCCTGTTTTTCGAGTTCCCCGAGTTTAAGCGTGCCATTAGCGATTTTCTCGTGTATTTTTCTGAATTCTTCCGACGTTTTTTCGTGTATGCTCCAGAGTTCTTTCTCTTCTGCTTCTTTTAGCTCTATGTCTGGGTCTATTGGTGTGTGTTTGCATATTATGAATTTTGCTGGTTTTTCGTCAGTCATTACTGCGTGGTACCAGCTTAGGCGTCTACGAACCTCTTCGTCTCCCCAGACTGTTAGGGCGTCTGGCCTCCAGAACAGTGTAGGGCACCTCCCATCCATGAATTTATGGGTTATCGGCTTGTTTAAAGGATTGATGCTCGAGCTTCACAAATATGCCAACCCTCTTTGCGAACATACGCACATACTTCAGTATTTGCGTGAGGCTATACCACCCCCACGGCGCCTGAACCAAAATGAGGTCTCCGCCGTCTGGCCTGTTCTTTATGAAGGTGAAGAGGACGAGGTAGGGCCTAGCTTCGCTCGTAGTAACTATGATGTCGCTTTTTGGGCTTGCGACGTAGAAGTGGTAGTTTTTTAGTCGTTCTGACAGTTCTTTGAGGTTTTTTGCTTCTCTGAAGAACCACTTGAAGGCTAGGACGTGTTTGAGTGGGAATGCGAATTCTCTGCGCATCCAGCTGTCCCCTTCTGTAATTTGGTATGTAGACGGTATAAGCGGGATGCGTCTTTAGAGTCTTTGCATCCTCTCTGATGCGACGAGTAGGTAGTAGGCGATTGGCCACTTGTATTGGCCCCAGTTTTCTGCCACCTTCCTGACGTCGCTGGCTGACGCTGTTTTTCCGCCTAAGTAGAACTGGGAAATCGCCCTTCTTATTCCTAGGTCGTCTGCTGGAACAACCTCCCACCTTTTAAGCCCTGTGGCTAAGATTAGCTCGGCAGTCCACCGCCCTATGCCCTTAAATCCCATGAGAACTTCTAGGGCTTCGTCCACAGGCATTTTCCCGAGTTCTTCTGGGTCGAAGCCCCCAACTATTGCTTGGGCGATTCCCCTGACGTAGACTGCTTTATTCCTGCTTAGGCGGCACGCCTTCAGCCTCTCTACACCAGCCTCGGCCAGAACCTCGGGTCTCGGAAAATCGTAGTAGGTGCGGCCGCCAACGGCTACGCAGTCTCCGAGGCTCTGGACTAGGCTTCTGATTATGCTGAAGGCGGCGTTTAGAGATATTTGCTGGAAGAGCACCCCACAAATCATGCTCTCATAGGCGTTTAGGCTTGTCCAGGGCCTGACGGCACGAAGCTTTTCTAGAATTGGGTTTAAAGCTGGGTCTTTTTGCATTATTTTGTGTGCTGGTCTTAGGTCGTCGCTGAGGCATAGGAACCTGTCCAGCATTCTCGCTATTTCGTGCCTCTCTTCTTCGTCTACCTTGGCAAGCAGTTCCACCTCTATTGTTGGGCTCTCCGTGCTTGTTGTTTGGCGGAGTCTGACTGGGATGAGGCGGCCGTTGCTAAGCCTTAACGCCCTAGTCAGGACGCCGTTCTCGTAGGTGGCTGGTGCGGCGGGCTGCGTCGCCCTCATCGACAGGTCTAGGCTGAAGGGTGGGTTAGCCCTCAGCAGGCATCTTTGCGTTTCCACGTCTACCACTCCCCCAACTACACAGGTCTGAAACTGGGCATTTCTGGCAGAGCGGCCTTTTCCTGCAGTAGGTTTTCCCCAGCACGACGAGAAGCGCCCTAAACTCCCTGTATACTGCCAAGTCTCTATCTATGTTCTCCTCTATGAAGCCCCTTAGCTGTTCGTAGCCTATGTTTTTTGGCGTTAGCCCCATCCTGTGAAGTATCTGCTTTGTGTATGCGTCTACGGGGAAGTAAAGCTTGTCAGCGGCGTACAGTAGTATGGAGTCCGCTGTCTCTTTCCCCACGCCGTAGATTGAGAGCAGCTCTTTTCGTAACTCCTCTGGCGGCCTGCCGAGGAAGGCGTCTAGGTCTCCTCGGTATTCGTCGGCTATGAGCTTGGCTAGGCTGAGGAGCCTCCTCGCCTTCTGCCTGTAAAAGCCTGCTGGCCTGACCAGCCTCTCGAGCTTGTCTACGGGCGTCTTGGCTAGTGCCACGGGGTTGAGTAGGCCCGCCTTCTCTAGATTTTTTACGGCTTTTTCCGCATTCTCCCACTTCGTCCTCTGGGTTAATATAGCCCCAACCATCATCTCGAACCTCGTCCGTGCGGGCCACCAATTCTGACGGCCGAAGTGCCTCAGCAGTCTGCGGTACAGCTCCATGAGCTTCAAGGCCTCGGCGCCCCCGGCCCTGAGCCACCAGCCTATTGGTTTGTGTAAAGGCTTGATTTATCTTCACCCACCCCTTTACGCATTTTCAGGCTAGCCTTTTATACTGCTATATGCCCCTCGAGAGACGAGGGAATATCGATATGAGCGTCGGCAAAACTTCTAGGATACCGGGCTTCTACAAGCTAAGTGTCGAGGAGCGGCTGAAAATAGTTCAGGAGTTCGCAGGACTGACGGATGAAGAGGTTAAGCTTCTGCTGGCTCCCGGCGGCCTAGGGCTGGACATAGCTGATAGGATGATAGAGAACGTGATAGGCACAATTCAGATGCCCTTGGCGGTTGCCGTGAACTTCCTCATCAACGGCAAGGACTATCTCGTCCCGATGGCGATTGAGGAGCCTAGCGTAGTTGCGGCTGCTTCAAATGCGGCGAAAATCTGCAGGAGTAAGGGCGGCATAAGGGCGTCTACCACAGACCCGATAATGATTGGCCAGATTCAGGTTGTCAAGGTTAAGGACCCGTATAGGGCGAGGATGGATGTTCTGGCGGCTAAGGAGGAGATAATCGAGAAGGCGAACGAGCAGGACCCCATACTCGTGAAGCTCGGCGGCGGCGCAAAGGACGTGGATGCGAAGGTGATTCACACGCCCGTCGGCCCTATGGTCATCGTGGAGCTCCACGTGGATTGCAGGGACGCTATGGGTGCAAACGCCGTGAACACGATGGCTGAGGCCGTTGCGCCGCTTATTGAACGCATAACTG
>QMYG01000075.1 GCA_003662535.1 Candidatus Bathyarchaeota archaeon | reverse complement strand
CCCTCTCGATGAGTATGAGGCTCTGACCCCTGTAGGTTGGGGATGCCTCGGGGTCTGTTTGGCAGAGCGTGATGAAGAAGCTTGCTATTGGTGCGTTTGTTATTAGTGTCTTCGTGCCGTTAATCACCCACTCGTCTCCCTGCTTTACGGCTGTGGTGTCCATGAGGGTTATGTCGCTTCCGCGTGCAGGCTCGGTGAAGGCCCCAGCCGAAACTATCTCACCCTTAGCGACCTTAGGAAGCCACTTCTCCTTTTGTTCTTCCGTTCCTACTTTAAGGAGTATGTCGCAGGCGAAGTCTCCGAGGATGAGGGCTGACCCGAGGGTTGAGTCAGCCCTACACATCTCCTCCACTACGAGGACGTTTTCTAGGACTCCGTAGCCGCCTCCGCCATACTCCTCTGGGAAGTGTATGCCTATGAAGCCGAGGCTGGCGGCCTTCCTATAAAGCTCCCACGGGAACTCCTCTTTCTTGTCGCATTCCATCGCCAATTCTGGAGTGAACTCTTTTTGGCAGAATTCTCTGACGGCTTGCTGTATTTCTTTTTGTTCTTCTGTGAGGTGAAAGTCCATGTTCCTCCTCTCCCCTCTTTTTATCCTCCCTTCGCCTCCTGGATTTTCTTCGTGAGTTCTGGCACTACCTTGAAGAGGTCGTCTACCACGCCGTAGTCGGCTACGCTGAAGATAGGGGCCTTCGGGTCTTTGTTTATGGCTATTATCATTTCCGAGTCCTTCATGCCTAGAACGTGCTGGAAGGCTCCGCTTATCCCTATGGCTATGTAGAGCTTGGGCCTCACAGTCTTCCCGGAGCTTCCAACCTGCCTGTCCTTCGGGAGCCAGCCCTTATCCACAATCGGCCTGGAGCAGGCTACGACCCCGCCCAACGCCTTAGCCAGCTCCTCTATGAGGGGTAGGTTCTTCTCCTCCCTAATCCCCCTGCCGACAGACACGATTATGTCAGCCGCTGTTATGTCCACCTCGCCCTTTGGGGGCTCCACGTACTGGACGAAACGCTTGTAGTCCACCTCCTGTATTGGGACGTCTACGTGGACTATCTCTCCGCCGGCTGAGACCCCCTCCTTCGCCTCGAAGCTTGCGGAGCGCACCGTTACTAGGTAGGTTTCGGCAACCCTGACCGCGGCCTCGACGTTCACTTTGCCTCCATACATCTGCCTAGTTACTAGCAGTCTACCTCCGTCTAGGCATAGGTCTATGCAGTCTGTGGCTAGTGGCAGGCCTAGTTGGACTGCCAGCGCCGGCGCTAGGTCCATTCCGAAGCCTGTGTGCCCCATCATCAGCAGGGTTGGCTTGTGCTCTTTTATTATGTGGGCTAGGGCCTGCTGGTAGAGCTCGGCGTTGAAGTTCTCTAGGAGCGGGTTGTCCACGACTAGGACCTTCTTTGCGTATTCGGCTAGTTTTGAGGCGTGTTCGTCCACGTTGTGCCCGAGAAGAACCGCTGTCAGGGTTCCCCCAGCTTGTTCAGCGAGCTCCCATCCCTTAGAGAGCATCTCGAAGGTTATGTCCCTGATTTCGCCCTTCCTGTGCTCTGCTAAAACGAATATGTCTCTCATCCCTACATCAACCCCTTAGACTTCAAAATCTCAACAATCTGGGCTGCCACGTCAGCGGGGCTACCCTGAATAATCACAGCCTGCTTCTTCGGCGGTGGCACGTACATCCGCTTAATCGTGAGCCAAGAGGACTGCAAGACCTCGTCCACAGTCAGCCCCAAGTCCGACAGGCTGACGACACGCAGCTCCTTCTTCCTCGCACGCTTTATCCCCATGATGGAGACGTAGCGTGGCTCGTTTATGCCCGTCTGTATGGTGAAGACTGCAGGTAGACGGACTTCTACGACTTCTTCTAGGCCTCCCTCGAGCTCCCTATGCACGACTGCCGAGCCATCCTTCAGCTCGATTTTCTTCACTAGGGCTGCGTGCGGTATTCCTAGTAGTTCCGCTAGGGCTACTCCGACGACTGCGTAGCCGTCGTCTCCTGCTTGGGTTCCAGTCAGTATGAGGTCGTATTTCATGTCCTTTATTGCGGCGTGCAGAACCTTTGCGATGGCGAAGCCGTCGGCCTCTTCTAGGCCCTCGTCCCAGATGCGCATCGCCCAGTCCGCACCCTTCGCTAGGCACCTGCGTAGGGTTGCCTCAGCCTCCTCCGGCCCGACAGTTACTGCTACGACTGTGCCTCCCAGCCTCTCCTTCATGAGGATTGCCTCCTCTATAGCGTATTCGTCCCACTCGTTGATGACGTAGGGTAGGTCCTCGGTCTTTATGCCCCGCTGATCCTCCCTTATCACGACCTCTGCCTCTGTTGTGTCTGGGACATGCTTAACGCACACGATTATGTCCATTTTTAAGCCCCATGCTATCTTTTTTGAGGTTGCTATAAAGCTTTAGTCAGAAACGGCTCCTTCAAGGCTGACGCAGTGATGGTAGACGCAATAAACTTATACGTGGTGCCTTGAGAGAATTGTGGAGTGTGATGTCAGACGACCTTTACAGGGCGTTGTTCAACCCGAAGAGCGTCGCCGTGATTGGGGCTTCGAGAAACCCGCACAAGTTCGGCCACATTCAACTAAGAAACCTCCTCGAATGGGGGTTTAAGGGCAGAGTCTACGCCGTAAACCCGAAGGCAAAGGAGATTCTAGGCGTGAAGTGCTACTCAAGCATCCTAGAGATACCTGACGAGGTGGAAACAGCGATAATCTCCATACCTGCACCCATCGTCCCGCAGGTTATGCGGGAGTGCGCAAAGAAGGGCGTGAAGCTCGCCGTGGTCATATCCTCAGGCTTCAGGGAGGCTGGTGAGGCCGGAGAGAAATACGAGCAGGAGATGCTTGAGGCCGCCAGGGCCAGCGGGCTACGCATAGTCGGCCCAAACACCACCGGCATACTCTGCGCATCAACAAGATTCACAACAACCTTCCTCCCAGTAGCCCACGTGAAGCAGGGCCCAGTAACTTTCATCGCCCAGACGGGCGTTTTTGCTGGCGTTCTTCTCCTGCATATAATCACGTCTGAGCACTTCGGCCTAGCTAAGGTTATTGGGCTTGGGAATAAGTGCGACGTGGAGGACGCAGAACTGCTGGAATACCTGAAGGACGACCCCGAGACAGGGGTTATCGCCATCTACATGGAGGGCGTCAGGGATGGTAGACGCTTCCTAGAGGCTCTAAAGCGGACAACCCCGAAGAAGCCCGTCATCATACTTAAGTCCGGGAGGACGGAATGGGGCGCAAAGATAGCCCTCTCCCACACAGGCTCCTTGGCTGGAAGGGACGAGATTTTCGACGCAGTCTGCCGACAGGCAGGAGCCATAAGGGTGAAGGACTTCGAGGAACTCCTAGACTACATCAAGGCCTTCGCCATGCAACCCATACCAGACGGAGACAAAGTAATAGTCGTCTCCTACTCCGGGGCTGGATGCGTCACGGCCGTAGACCACATAGTGGAGTATGGCATGACTCCGGCCACCCTCTCGGACGAGGCTCTGGAGGAGCTTAGGCGGCTCTATCCGCCTTGGGCCAGGCCCTCTAGGCACCACGTGGACGCCGAGCCTATCTTCGAGAGCATAGGGCCAGAGACCTACAGTCGTGTGCTCGACATTCTTGCTAGGGACGGGAACGTAGACGCGGTGGTCGTGGACGTGATTGCCCTAACTGAGGAGCACTCAACTAGCGTCTTCTATGTGGAGAAGGACAGGCTGGTAGACGCCTTCCTACAAGCGAGGAAATTGGCGCCGAAAAAGCCCCTCCTAGCTGTTGTTAATGGGGAAAAGAAAATGGTTGGGGAGTATAGGGACGCTCTGGAGGAGGCGGGTATACCCGTCTACCCGTCGCTTCCGAGGGCTGTGAGGGCCATTTCTGCACTGTGCAGGTATTCACGCTTCAGGCGTAGGCTGGCTGGGCCTACTCACCCTTAAACTCAGGCGTCCTCTTACTCATGAAGGCCTCTATGCCCTCACGCATGTCCTTCGTGGAGAAGAGCACGCCGAAGAACCCTGCCTCCAGCCAAGTCCCCACGTCTATCGGAACCAGCGACGCATAGTTCAGCGCCTGCTTTATCAGCCTCAGGGCTATCGGCGGGCCATCCGCCAACTTCTTGGCAAGCTCCCTTGCAGCGTCCCTAAGCTCCGCGGAGGGTACAACCTTGTTCACCAGGCCCATCTTGAGAGCGTCCTCCTCCGAGATTCTG
>QMYG01000074.1 GCA_003662535.1 Candidatus Bathyarchaeota archaeon | reverse complement strand
GTCGTAGTCCACGCCTCTCCCAGCTAGGAACCTGCGTGCGGTCTCACCGGCCTCCCTGCTGTGTATGGAGATCGTGGGCTCGGCCACTCCGAGCACGCGGCCTATCTCGCTTAGGCTGAGGCCCAGCCGTCTGAGGTGCTCGATTGTGACCTGACGTTCGAGCTGCTCGATCCTCGCCTTCAACTGTCCGTCTGCTCCGCCTTCGGCCTCTCCTATCACGCCCTGGGTCTCGTACTTTATGTTTGGGCGGGGGATGTCCGCAAATCTGACTTTGTCGTAGTTGTTCTTGTAGTCGAACAGGTAGAAGTAGTCCGCCGGGAGGGTAGTGATATCCTTTAATACGCTCCAGAACACCCTGTTCTCGGCGGTGATCAGGCTCTTGTTTATGAAGTCGTAGACGTCCCATCCGAAGCTCTGCTTCAAAAAGACGTAGCTGAACTGGCTTCGGACGTTTATTCCGAGCATGTTGAGCCTGTGTGCGGTGGCTATGAGCGTGACGAGGTGCTTCCTCAGCTTGCGGATGTTGTACTCTATCAGGGCGCGGACTTTAGCGTGCTTCTTCGTCAGCGACATGCCCCTGGGCTGGATGAGGTCGTTTAGCTCGTCTATGCTGAAGACGAGCTTCTCCTTGAGCCCGCGGGGGGTGTTCATGCACTTGTGTATCAGCGCCTTGAAGAGCTCGCTGTAGAACTCGGCGCTGACTCCGGGGTCTATGCAGTACACGTCGTAGATGACCACATTGAAGGGATGGGGCGAGTCGTAGACTTGATCCACGATTTCAGTCGGCTTTTCGAAGTGGATGATGTCGAGTTCATAGTTGCCGTCCACCCTGAAATCGCAGCCTTGTGGAATGAAGACAGTCATGGGTATCTTCGGCAGAAGGTATAGGAATTCCAGTCCTCCATCGTCCCTGTGGAGTATTATGTGGCCGGCCTCGTAGAGGTCCCTGAGAAGCGTAATCAGCAGCGTCGTCTTTCCGCTGCCGGTTCTGCCGGCTATCAGGGCGTGCCTCCCGCCCCTGAAGAGGGGCGCCACGTCGGTGTACGTCGTTACGGGTATCTCCTCGGCGAGATCCTCGTCTAGGAGCGCCAGCGTCCTTTCGACTCCGTCATGGTATCTTGCGGGCCTTCTATGCCAGTTCAGATTATCCTCACCTTCCTTCCATCCCTGAATTCCCAGACCTCCACGTCATCCCCGTACATTTCCCTGAGCTGCCGTTTTATGTCGTCCGGGTCAGACGGCTTGTTAAAGCGCACGTGAAGCATCCGCTCAGTTCCGTCCCTTTCGCGTATGAGGAAGTACCTGTCGAGGCTCTCAGGCGGGCTGAAGTGAACCTTCGCTATGTTCGTCTCAGGATATACCTTCTCGATTGCCTCTCGGAGCCTCTTGCCTTTCAGTCTATCCATCTCGGCGCCCAGCCTCCTCTTATCCTCAAGTGCAAGCTTGACGACGAGCTTCTCCGCATCTGACTTCCGCCCCTCCCTCAGCATCCTTTTAACTTCAGGGTGGAAATAATAGTATCCGCACTTCAGCCCCTCGGACTTTATGAGGCTGGAGGGAAGCCGCGCGACGGTCTCCAACTCCGCGATCTTCTCGCATCTGTCCCTGTCCATCCAGTCGCGCATGCCATAGAGCCCGTGCCTGTACGCGTGTACCAGCTCATGCGTTATGACTTGGGCGTTCCCGGCATGGTCAGGGTGGATGAGTATCTTGTGATGGTACCTTCCCATGGCGTATATGTACTCGCACATTCCAGCCGCCTCTGAGAGTTTGGGCCTTGAAGCATCGACGAGAACCGAGCCCATGTATCCTATCTCCTCGGCCGTGAAGCATCTGCTTAGGATGCTCCGCAGCTCCCGGCGCAGTATCCTACGCTTGTTCGGGCTGGTCGCGCCGACGAAGAAGAGCCTCCCGGCCTTAGTGCTGACCTTTTCTATGTCGACACGCGGGTGATCCAGGCCGGCCATGTCCTCCACCCTCCTCCGCTGCGTCAGCAGCCAGGCGACCCTCTCCACCCTGCTCCTCGCCTCCCTAACGGACTTTGCCTGCCTCGAGAAGTCAGATATCCCGCTCCTTCCAAGCCCCAGCCTGTTCTCGAACCATGCGATGCGATCCCTAGCAGACAGCCTATAGCCTATCCCGACTCCACGCCCCTCCCTGCCCCTCCTCCTGAGCTGCCTGCGCCTCACTAGATCCTTCCTCCGGGCCTCCTTCTAGCCCGCTCAAGCGGGCTCATGCGCTTCCACGCCTCTATCGCCTCTCGAGGCGCCAGCTCCGACTCGTAGGCGGCCGCTATTGCATCCCTGGCCTTCTCCATCTTCCTCCTGAACCGGACGATCTCGGGCTCCCTCCTGTTCCGCCTTAGGACAACCTGTGCATGGAACATCCTCCAGGCCCTCCTCGGGCCTACCGCCTTGGCTAGGTCTAGGGCGAAGTCGTCGATCCTGCTTAGTGGAATGTCGTCGATCCTCTGGCCCTCATTTATGTATCCCAGCCGAACGGCCCACTTCGTCATCGCTCCGGGCCTGAGCCTGATCACCTTCTTGCCCCTGCCGGGCCTGCCCACGTCCCTCCTGTAATACGTGTAGCCCCTTCTGTGGACTACTTGGGCTGGGCGGTGCACGACTATGACCCTGCCGTTCCTCACGATCGTGTATGTCTTCGCCGGAAGCCTGAATGTGGTCGGGGGAACCTCGACCCTAAGTCTCCTCTGCCTCCTCCTCGAGACTCTCCTCCTCACCTTTCAGGTCACCTCCTCCCTTTCGGGGGGCGGGGCGCGTGTCCCCGCCCACTCCCCCTCAGGGCCTCCCAGTCCACGGGGGCCTCCAGGCTGGTGACATCCCTGACCTGTGGCAGGTGGATCCATCCCTTCTGCACGTAGATCCGGCGGAGCTCGTTGAAGTCGCGGCGGAGCTTCTGCTCGAGCTTGAGGAGATAGCGTGGGTAGGCGTAGAGGCCGAACTGGTCGATGACGTTGATGAGTTCGACCGTGTCCTCCGATAGGAAGCCCTTTGCAGCCTCTCCTATCCCCCTTCGGATCTCCATCCACTCCTCCTCGGCGAGTTCCCCGCCGGCGGAGATCTCCATCCGCTTGGAGGATAACTTGTCCAGCAGCTCCTCCTGGCTCTCCATAACGTCGAATACCGTCTCAACCGGAGCTTCCCTCTTCCTCGGCAACCTCCGTCCCCTCCAATCCGCCCTCTATCCTGGGCTTCTTAGCCTTGAGCCAGGCCTCAACCTGCCTGACGGCCTCCTCGATCTTCTCGGGAGCCTCGCTGATACTCATTATCTCGTCAAGCTTGGTCGCCGCCGTTATCTTCTCGATCGCATGGAGTATCTCGGTTAGCTTGCTCTCCAACGCCCGCATGTAGAAGATCGATCTGAACTCGGCCCTTGCGAGCCGCTCATTCAATGTCTCGATAACCTTGGATTCCACGAGGGCCTTCGCGAGGGCGTAGTGGCAGATTATCGTTATCTGCCGTTCAGTCTCCCTGACCTCCTTGGCCAGGACGCACTTGATGACTTCCCCCCTGAACTGGAAGAGGATCGGGTAGGAATCTATGATCCTGACCTTCTTCTTTAGGACGAAGCCGGATCTCCAGTATCTGGGGCTTATATCCTCTATCATGTTTCCCTCGTCGTCGAGCCTGAGCACGTCAACTTTTGTGCCATGCCGGGTCATCCTCATCACGCCCAGTAGATCCGCGTAGTCCCTGCAGAGCGCGTATGCGAGCGCGTAGCTGATCGCTAGGGGGATCAGCCAGTAAAGGTCTGGCATATACTGGTATCCGACGAGCAACAGGGCCCCGGGCAGGGGGAACACCCAGTCCGTGCGGATCTTCGTCTTCCTCTTCGTGTAGATTCCGAGGGGAACGCCTGCTGCAGCCGCCAGGCTCATACGCGATATTATCGCCTCGCGCTGCTCCTTCAGGCGCCTCATGAACTCGGCCAGCGGGATGGTCGGCGGCGGAGGCGGCGGTGGGACGGCGTAGAAGACTGCCTCCTCGAAGACCTTGTAACGGCATAGTACCGCGATGTGATGCGTGCCCGTGACCTTCTCGCTTACGACGTAGTAGCCGGGCCTCACTATGCGCTTGATCACCTTTCCGTCGAGGCGGATCTCCACGGGCTCGTCTGGACCGACTCCCCAGACAGCCAGTGTGATCGTGACGGCTCCAGTTACGGTTGAGGGTGACTGCACGACCGTGCCGTTCACCACTTCCGTCCTCGGGTAGG
>QMYG01000073.1 GCA_003662535.1 Candidatus Bathyarchaeota archaeon | reverse complement strand
GGGAGAAGCCTTCGTCGGCATCGGAGCGACGGAGCCCGGCGGAGGCTCAGACGTCGCCGCCTTCAAGACCACTGCTAGGCGTGAGGGGGACGAGTGGGTGATTAACGGCGAGAAGACCTACATCAGCGGGACTGAAGAGGCCAAGAAGCTCGGAGGAGGCTACTTCATCTTGGCTGTTTCTGAGCCTGGCCTCAGGCATAGGGGCATGACAGCCTTCTACCTGCCGATAGACGCTCCGGGCGTGGAAATCACGAAGAGGTTTGAGGACATGGGGCGGATGGCGATTTCCACAGGCGGCTTCACCATGAAGAACGTCCGTCTACCAGACGACTACCGTCTGGGCGAGGTGAATAAGGGCTTCTACTACACGATGGAGGGCTTCGACTGCGCCAGAATCCTCGTCTCAGCGACCTGAGTTGGTGCGGCTAGGCGTGCCATGGAGATAGGCATGGAGTATATTAAGGAGAGGAAAGCCTTCGGCAGACCCATAGGGAAGTTTGAGGGCATCCAGTTCCAGCTGGCTGACGACTATGCGGAGCTGGAGGCGACGAGGTGGCTCATCTACAGGACTGCTTGGATGATGGACAAGCGGTATAAGGAGGGGAAGTTTGACCCTCTGGAGGTCTCTAAGTGGATTAGCATGTGCAAGCTGAAGGCTCCCAAGCTGGCCTTCAGGATTTTCGAGCACACGATGCTCTGGATGGGCGCCTACGGCTACACGAAGGAGTGCCCCCTAGAGATGGGTCTACGTGGGGTCATGTCCTACTACATCGGAGCCGAAGGAGCTATGAACATCCAGCGCATAATTATTGCTAGACAGCTGCTGGGAAGAGAATATGTCCCATACCGTTGAAAAACCCGAGGAGAGGAAGCCTGAAGAGCTGGCTGAGGCTCCAGCACCCACGCCCGTAGAAGCGCCCAAGACGCCAGCCCCTCCAGGCCCACAAGTCTACGTCATAGACGGCGACATCTTCACCATCTACTACGACGTGAAAGTGATAGGAGTTGGGCCGGGCACAAAGATAGAAGCTCAGATGGACAGCGTCCTCCTCGGGGGCGCCGTCGGCTATGTGTCTGAGGCGACGATGGCCACGTATTTCTACACGCTCTGCAAGAGATACAGCCTAGAGGAGGCTGTTTCACGGATAGAGCGTGTGAGGACTTCTAGGTGCGTCTTCGTCCCTGTGGACGAGGAGATATCGACCCGTGCGGCGAAGCTCCTCTGCAAGCACGGGGATAAGCTGGCCTTAGACGAGGCCTTTCTCATTGCGACCGCTCAGGCTAAGAACGCAACCGTACTGACCACTTCCGAGTCGGTTAGGGATGTTGCTCAGGCTGAGGGCCTCCCAGTCGTCTACGTGAAGGCGCATCCCTGAGGATTAACTCCCAGTCCTACCTCCCCAACCTTCTTTTTATTGCGTCTATCAAGGCTGGAACAACCTCGTAGAGGTCGGCGTTGATTATGTAGTCTGAGACCTGATTTATTGGTGCCTCCTCGTCTGTGTTTATCGAGACTATTATTTTTGCGTCTCTTATCCCGGCTACGTGCTGAATAGCCCCGCTTATTCCGACTGCTATGTAGAGGTTTGGCTTTATCTTGTGTCCGGAAAGCCCTATCCAGTCTGTGAACCAGCCCCTGTCCTCTGCGAGGGGCCTCGTGCATCCAACCTCCCCGTTCAGGACTTCAGCCAGCTCGTGTAGCAGTTTTAGGTCTTCCCGCTTCTCTATCCCCCTACCCCCAGCGATTACGATTTCAGCCTCCTCTAGGGCTGCGCCAGAAACCTCCTTAGTTCTGGTCTCGACTAGGCGAACCGCTGGGCTTGGCACATCAACGTCTACCTCGACAAGCTCCCCAGCCTTTCTGAGCTTCTTCTCCTCGAAGGCGTGTGGAGCGACAGCCACCACTGCGGGTGTTTTGCAGGCCTGTGTCGAGATGGCCCTACCACCGTAGACCATCCTGTCGGCGACTACACGCCCCTGCTCCACGTCTAGGCGTAGGCAGTCTGGTATGCACCCAGCCTTAAGCTTCGTTGCAAGCCTAGCGGAGAGCTCCTTCCCACGCCTAGAAGAGTCCACAATTATTAGGTCTGGCTCGTGCTGCTGAGCCAACCTATAAATGATTTCTGCGTAGACGCCGGCCTCGAACCACCCAAGCTCGGGCCTGTCCAGCAGGTAGACTTTGTCAGCCATCCTTGCTAGGCTGTCAGCGTTCTCTCGAACATCCCGACCTATGAGGAGGGCGGCTGTTCCTGCTCCAAGCTTCTCCGCCAGTTCGTCAGCCTTCGTCAGCAACTCCCCGTATAGGCTGAAGTCCGTCGAGTAGACCCACACACCCGTCATGGCAGGACACCCTCCTGCACCAGAGCGTCCACCAACTTCTCCACAATCTCCTGCACGCTCTCACCCTCGATGACAACTCCCTTCCGCTTCATCATCGGGGCCCGAACCTCCAAGACTCCGACAGCCCTCAGCCGCTCAAGCTCCTCCGTAGATACGCCTAAGTCCCCAGCAGACCAACGCACAATCTCCTTCTTAGAAGCCTTCATTATCGCCATGATGGACGGAATCCTCGGCTCATTAATCTCCCTCGTTACAGTTATTAGGGCTGGCATCTCAGCCCTCACGACCTCAATCCTGTCCTCTAGGCTTCTTTCAGCAATTACCTCGGCTCCCTCAACCTTTAGAGACCTGACGTAGGCTATGTGCGGGATTTGGAGCCACTCAGCGATTCTTGGGCCGACTAGGCCTGTGAAGCTGTCTATTGATGCTTCCCCGCATAGGATTAGGTCTGGCTTCAGCTTTTCAGCAGCCTTAGCCAGCAGATACGACGTGGCGAGCGTGTCTAAGTCCTTAAGCTCGTCGCCAGTGATGTGGTAGGCTGAATCCACGCCCATAGCCAATGCCTCCCTCAGGGCCATCTTCGCCTCCTCGTCCCCGACAGTAATCACGACGGCCTCCCAGCCAGCCTCCCTAAGCTTGAGGGCCTCCTCCACAGCGTTCCTGTCGAAGTCGCTCATCTTCCTCGGGGCTCCAGCAGTTACCACCCTGCCTGTCTCCCTATCCACCGAAAGCTCCGCAACGTTCAGGGAGTGCTTAATGCAGACCAGCACCCTCGGCAAGGAAGACACCACTCCTCTTATCTAACAGACATAATAATTTACTTCCTTAGAGAAGTGGCTCCCCATGCACCCAAAGAAGCCGCCAGTCTACCTACTCCCAGTCGCATCCAGCCTACACGTGGAGCGTGTCCAGCCCTTCATAGAAAGGGCTAGAAAACTGCTTGAACAGGAAGGCTTCCGTGTGGAAGGCCCAAAAGAACCAGTAACAGACACGAAAGACCTCCGCATAACAGGTCAAAACGGCTAGTTGCTCGTTTTCTTGGCGAGTGGAGGCTCCTCGGAGGTTGCTGTTGCGGCTTCGTGGGGGAGAAGGGCTCTCCTCTGGGCTTACCCGTCCAACAATAGCTTGCCGTCGGCGCTCAGTGCACGTTCAAAGCTTAGGAGGGCTGGGGCCTGGAGGGGCGAGATAATCTACGGGAGCCTAGACAGTCTACCAGAGGAAGTCCTATGGGAGGCACGGGCAATCACGGCTCAAAGGGAGCTGAGGAACCTCAGGCTCGGCGTCCTCTGCGACAAGAGAAAGTGGAGCAGCCTCCTAAGCACCTACGGAGAACTAACGGGAATATTTGAAATGAACATACAGCACATAGGCTTCAGCGAACTAGAGCAACAAATTAGGCAGATAGACGAAGAAAAAGCTGCAGAAGAGGCAAAAACGAGGCTTCAGGGAGCTATGCGTGAAAACATTGAAGAAAGCGGCGCAGTAGCGGCTTTTAAGCTTTACTTGGCGCTGAGACGGATAATTGATGAGCGGGGTCTTTCAGGGATTGCCGTAGACTGTTTTTGGCTCATCGGGAGGCTGGATTTAACGCCTTGCCTCGCCCTCTCTCTGCTTCTAAGCGAAGGCCTGCTGGGGGTGTGCGAGGCAGACCTAGCCTCAGCCATAGCCATGAAGGCTCTAGCAACGTTTTCCGAGACACCCGCATGGATGGCAAACCTATCACAAGTAGACTTTAAGAAGGCGACACTAACACTCGCCCACTGCACAGCACCAATAAACCTGACGAAAAAAGCAGGAGGCGTCAGGCTTACCCCGCACTTCGAGTCAGGACTCCCCCTATCGCTCGACGTGGGCCTCCCCCGAGGCCTAGTAACGCTCACCGAACTTCAATCCAGACCAGCTAGGCTCATAG
>QMYG01000072.1 GCA_003662535.1 Candidatus Bathyarchaeota archaeon | reverse complement strand
GCCTCGAAGTGGCGCCCCATGCGTATGTCCCAAGGTAGCAGGTTCCTGTTCAGTATGATGTTGGCCCTTTCCAGCTTCTTCTCTATCGTCGCCCCGTCCCCGTATTCGGTTATGTCTACCAAGAGCACATGGGACTGCGTGAAGCCCTTGTGCTCCGCCAGCACTTTCAGGCCCCTCTCGTAGAGCGCCTGCCCTAGTGCCTTGGCGTTTCTTACGACTTGGCTTGCGTACTCCCTGCCGAACTCAAGCATCTCCGCAAGAACAACAGCCTTCCCAGCAACGTGGTGCAGGTGGTGGTTGCTTACGTTAGACGGAAAAGTGGCCCTCTTAATATCCTCAGCGTACTTCTCCCAAGAAATTATCATGCCACCCTGAGGCCCGGGTAAAGTCTTGTGGGTGCTACAGGTCATCACGTCTACTCCCTCACGGAGCGGGTCTTGGAACTGCCCGCCTGCAATTAAGCCAGCGACGTGGGCTGCGTCGTAGGCTATTATAGCTCCTACATCGTGTATGTCGTCTGCAAGCTCCTTCACGGGGGCTGGGAAGGGGAAGACGCTGGCCCCAAACATAACCAGCTTTGGTGCCCTACCCTCGCTGGCAAGCCGTTTGAGCTTTTCCCTCGTCTTGTCGGGGTCTACGGCCAGCTCCTCAGCGTTGAAGGGCAGGTATTCGACCTCGAGGCCGTGCACAGCTCCAGCCGTTCCTGCGATGAGGGCGCCGGTCTTCCCCCTCAGCGGGCCCATGCTTATGTGGCCTCCAGCCGGTATAGACCTAGCCATAATCACGTCTCCAGGCCTCGTGAAAGCCGTATACGTTATGAGGTTGGCGCACACGCCTGAAATCGGCCTGACATCCGCAAATTCAGCTCTAAAGAGCTTCTTCGCTAGGTCTATGCAGAGGAGCTCCACCTCATCTATGTAGATGCATCCTGCGTAGACTCTTTCTCCAGGCCAGCCCTCAGCGTAGCGGTTTCCGAAATCCGTGATTAATGCCTCCTTCACAGCTGGGCTTGGAACGTTCTCGCTTGCTATGAGGGGGATAACCTTCCTAAACCACTCGTGGTGCTTCCTCAGGCTTTCAAAAATCCTTTCATAGTATTGTCTAGCAGAACTCAAGCCTTCCACCACGAATGAATATTCTTTACTAAACCGCAATTAACGCTTACCCTGTTACGGCTGTTCCCACCTAACGAAGGGTCTACCTCCCTCCACGCCGTAGACGATTACGCCGTTATCCAAGATAATCCTGTTTCTAAAACCTCTCTCGTCCTCCTCATACTCCCCGAAGCGGTAGCCGCTGCTCTGGTCTATTCTATCCCTGTTTTGCTCAACGAACTTCATCAATCCCTTCAAGCAGTCTACCCAGACGCCTCCAACCTCAAGCTCGCCCAACTCTTCCTCAAGGTCTCTCAGTAAACGCTCGGAGGTGCTCATGGCTGTTCTCCAAAAAAGGTTTACACGCATTTTGGTTAAAAAGGGCTTTTGCAGGCTAGGGACGGAAGCCTTATTTATGCGGTGTTTAGCCAAGTGATTCTTGGTGATGTCTGGAGATGAGTAGACGCAGAAGGCGTAGGGAGGCACCCATGCCAGCCTCCAGCGCAGGACTGCTCCGCTTCTTCGAGGAGGAGCTTAAGGGGATACGTCTCAGGCCAGAGGCAGTCGCAATAATCACGATAGCCTTCGTTGCAGCCTGCATTGCGGCGCATCTTTACCGCATAGGACTGATTTAAAGTGCCATATCAGCCCGTCTCAAGGAGTATGCGGCCCGACTTCAGGCTCCTAACCTCCTCCTCGGTCAGCCTCCTCTTCACCACCTTCCCCTCGTCGGCTGAGAGTATGGCGCTGTTTCCGTAGGGGTCGTCGAGCATCAGCGTGAATTCTAGGAGGCCGTCCTTCGCTTTTCTGAGTTCCTCCAAGAAGTCTAGGCACCTCTTCTTCTCCTCCACGTCCACAGCCCCGTGCAAAAGCACCATAGCGGCCCTCTCAACCCTCTCCAAGACGCCCTCGACGTTTGATATGAAGCCCTCGGCGAAGGGCCCAGGGTCTATCCTGACGCCCAGCTCAGGTATCCTTATTGTCCCGCTGCTCGACCGTATAACCCTTATCTTCAGGTCCTCCACGCCCTTCACCTTCACCTCGTAGTGCATGGGTTCGTGGAAGTCTATGCTGAAGAGGTCTCTGTGGCTGAATCCGCAGTTCTCGCACCGCAAGGTTACCAGCAGTATTGTTCCGAAGTAGGGGACGCGGTAGGGGATTTCTGTTATGCGTAGGTTTCCGACGGAGCAGGAGGGGCACTTAATGGGCTTGGCCATCCCGCATCAGCACCTCTAGTAATTTCACGAAACACCCTAACATTTTTGTTTAGGTTCTTCGAGATAATTCTAGCCACCTATGGAGCCGGGTTTAAGAGATTCGCTGGGCATCAAGCGGTATACGGATATGCTCGTGGAGAAGTATTCTAGGCTTTTCTCTCTACCGTCGAAGGTGGGCCTGTCTCTGACGCTGTTGGCGGTCTGCCTAATTGGAAGCTCGGTCGCAATCCTGCCCTTTCAGGGGTTGGCGCACGTTTCGGAAGTCTTGGTCTTAGGTGTTTTGGCTTTTGTTTTTCTGGCTGTTGCGGAGCTGGTGGCGGGGAAGGTAATCCTCTCCCGAGACCCCGTCTTTGATGTGAGGCGCTGTCTCGGGGCTTCGCTCTTCTCCAGTCTAATTTACTTCGGATTCGTCGGGTTTGGTGTGGTTCTCTCGCTGCTGTTTGGAAATAGGGACATAGTTGTTCGTCTTTCACTGATTGGGGCCTCTTCCACGTTGGCTTTTAGGTTGCTTGCCTTCAGTTGGCTTTCATCCTCCTCCAATGGGAGAATTGCATCGGCATCCTTCCTTCAACTGCTCGTCTGCTACGGGCTTACAGGGCTTTTAGCCCGGCTCCTAGGTGTTGCCCTCACTTGGCGCCACCTCTGGCTGGCCGCTTTGTCCGCCGTTCTGTCTACCTCTGCGCTGCTCACGGCGATTCAGCTCCTCAGGCGTGTTGGTAGACGGCTCTTCGGGGTTGATTCACTCCGCATTTCCAGGGCCTTCTTCGCCAGTTGGATGGCTAACCTAAACTCCCCCCTTGAATCCTTCCTAGAGGAGGTCGGAGAGGAAGACGACGTTGAGGTCTCCCTCCTCGCCTTCCGCAACCCTTCTGGACAGATAAAGGCCGTTATCGCTGTTCCCGAGATTCATCCGGGCCCCTTCCGAGACCTAGGGAGCAGCAACCTCCCAAACGAGCTTAAGTGGAGCTTGGAGGAGAAGCTCGGCTGTGTCGCCGCAGTTCCGCATGGGCTGTCGGGGCATGAGCTGAACTTAGCTTCTAGGGCTGAATGTAGGCGTGTTGTTCGTCGGGTGTGCGAGAACCTAGAGTTTGGGCGTTTCAGCCGAGAGGCTACGCCCTTCCTCCGTGTCGAGTATAGGGGTGCTAAGGTTAGCTGTCAGGTCTTCGGGGACTGCCCCCTGCTCACGCTTACGTTGGCCCCGATGACTATGGAGGACCTCCCGAGAAGCCTCAAAGGCTTTATAGTTGGTGAGGCGAGGCGCCTCGGCTACCTGCACGCCATACCAATCGATGCGCACAACAGTATCAATGGCCCCTTCAACACGGAGGAGGCGACACACCTCTTCCAGAGCGCCTGCGTGAAAGCCCTAAAAGAAAGCCTGAAGCTGCCGAGGATGCAGCCCCTAGTTGGGGTTTCCTGCAAATACGTGAAGGAATTCAGCCTAAAGGACGGCATGGGGCCTGGAGGAATCACAGCCCTAGTCGTGAGGGTTGGGGAGCAGACAGCCGCCTACGTAGTCATCGACGGAAACAACATGATTTTCGGGCTGAGAGACAAGATTCTCAGGGAGCTTAAGGAGATAGGCATAGACGACGGTGAGGTTCTCACCACGGACACGCATGTGGTTGGGGCGAGGGCCTCCGTAGACAGGGGCTACCACCCAGTCGGCGAGGCCATGAATCACGACGTTCTGCTGGGCTACATTAGGCGTGCCGTTTCAGAAGCATTAAAGGACTTGGAGCCCTGCGAGGTTTCTTGGCTCTCCATGCCTATTAATGGGGTTAAGGTGCTTGGGGAGGAGCAGGTTAAGAATTTGTGCGTTTTCTCCCTTCAGGTTGTGGGTATGGCTAAGAAGCTTGCCGTTCTCCTGATACCCTCCGTCTACCTCTTCCTTATCGCTGTTTCGCTACTATAGGGTGGTAGACGCAGTATAGCTCAGAACCCTCGGCTTTTCGCCCCTGAATATGTGTGTTCCAGCCTCTCCCTCGATTGCGTCCACAGCCTCGTCCAGCGATGCGATTATTGCTTCCTTCCCGCCCCACTCTAGGAAGCGGATGCACGCCAGAACCTTCGGCCCCATGCTCCCCGGGAGGAAGTGGCCCT
>QMYG01000071.1 GCA_003662535.1 Candidatus Bathyarchaeota archaeon | reverse complement strand
TTGCGTATCTCCGGCAGAACCAGCAGTACTTCCGGTTCATCTCAGAACCCTATTTTTGAGCTGTTCCGTTATGCGATCTATGGCTACATCTGGTGCTGTCGGCTTTATTCGCCGTATGTTCTCAGCTACCCACTGCCTTAACCTGTTCCTGAAGGCTTTGCGGTTCCGTTTCCGCGCCTCCCATAAGAGGCCCTTATTCAGCAGCATGTTAAGGTAGGTGAGGTTGGTCTGGCTTGTGTAGCCCGTCTGGATCTCCTCGGGGAGGAAAATCGTCTCTGGATCCATTCTTAGGGCGGCCTTGAGGATTATGGCTCCAGCGTGGCCTCGCATCTTCAGGTTCTGTAGAAGCCGTTCAGCATCCTGTATCCAGCTTTTAACCGCTGGGTCGTTCAAAGTCTGCTGTAGCAGCTCATCCTTGAGCCTTTCTTCACGCTCGTAGACCTCAAGCCTCTTCCGCAACTCGTCCCGCTCCTGAACCAGGGCTTGGACGTCTTCTGGGATGAACTCTATACCGAGCACGGAAGCGGTTTCGAGCAGGAGATCCCTCCACGATCCCACCAGTTCACGGATCCTCTCGAGCATAGCCTCGATCTCAACGGCTTTGCTCAGCTGTTCCTTGAGGCTGGAGACTTCGGATTCAAGAGTTTTAATCCTCGCCTCATACCTCACCCGTTCATGGGAGGTCAGAACCTTCACCTTCAGGCTTGAGACCTGAGACTTCAGATCCTCGTTCTCAGCCTGGAGTTCAAGCCTGCGCCGTTTCTCCTCCTTCAAAGCCTTCTCAAGCTCAGCAATCCTCTCCTCATACGTTGCTGTGAGTTCCTTGATCTTCCCTGTTAGTTCCTCTGTGGGCTTCCCCGTTTCTTGAAGCGGTTGCTTCAACAGTTCGGCTAGGTCTGCGACTGCACTTTCAAGCTCAGGCGTTTCTACGGCCCTTGCTATGGGGGTTCTCCCTCCGTGAGTGCAGAGCCGGGGCTTACTCCTAATGTAGAAGTGTTCCTCCCGCAGGCCTAGGACGAGCGCCTTCCCCTGTGGGAGCCTCTTCACCGCCTCAATCTCTTCTTTGGTGAGGCCGCTTTCACGGAGCCACGCGAGGTCAGCTGGGTCTACGAGCTTGAATATGATCCTGTTTGGGCACTGAGAAAGGATGGCCTTAGCGACCTCTGCGGCTCTTCTCGCGATGCAGATGTAGCCCAAGCCTCTGTGGCGGCCTCTAGCCGCTATCTCATAGGTCCAGTAGATCACCTTGTTCTGGGCCCTCTTTATGGCTGGTAACCTAACCCTTCCGACCTCGGGAACTAAGACGTGTGCTTCCTCCATGACGAGGACTATGGGCCTACTGTGTTCTGCCTCGGCCTCGTACAGCGCCTCTAGGAAGGTGCCTAGGGCCTCGTAGCTCTCAGCCATCGTTGCGTTCCTCAAGTCTAAGATGAGGCTGTACCCTTTCTCTGCGATTCGCCGAGCCAGGAGAGGAGCGGTCTCCGCATTTACAATCAAGTCGGCCTTGTAGCCTTTCGGTCTCCCGACAGGCTTGCCTATAGTTGCCACTATGACGGGGTACCGTTCTCTGAGGCTCCAGTACTCGCCTTCCGGGTCGACGATGATGAAGGGCTGCCTGGCTTCGCAGAGTTCCTCGCACATCTTCCCTACAAAATAGGACTTTCCTTGGTTGCGGATTCCTATGACGGCTAAAGGCTGGCTGATGAGATGATCTTGGATGCTGAGTTCTAGGTTTCCATCGTCTTCGATTATAGCTGGCCGGATAACTCCGTCGGTCACGGCGGGAGCACCTCGGTTGTTCAGCCTTTGAACTGCGTTTTGAAGACGCGTTGGCAACCGCAGTTTTCGCACCGGTAAACTTCGACGCGTGTTCCTCTTAGCGGAGGCTTCGGGGAGACGAGTCTCCACCATGTCTCCCGTCGACAAATCACGCAGAACATTTTGGCGTAGCCGGCTTTGAGACGTTGCAGTTCTTCAGTGGTTAGCATGGCTGCTTTTCACCTCTCTTTTGGGAAGCCTCCTCTTCCCAGCATCTTGGACACACGAAGTATCCTCGGAAGCCGTGTGGATAATCCAGGTATAGGCCGTGACGCTTGCACTTGACGATGTAGATTGGTAGGGGTTTTCTCCAGCCGGGTCTTTTCAGGTGCATGAGGTAGGCGCGGCTGAGGAGTAGGAGTTTCAGGCGTTGGGTGAGGGTTAGTTTGGGTGGAACCTTGAATCGCCATGAAGGTACAGTTGTCTGTACGGTTTCTGTGGTCATGGCTTACCTCCTTCTGGGCACGATGAAGTGGCTGTCTTTTCCGGCACTCACGTATTCGCCGCCGAGCTGATCCCGGACTATGCTGGCTATCTTCGCGAAGGTGTCGGTTCCAAGGTAGCCTCTCGGCTTGACTATGATGTGGTCTTCCGTGACCGAGAAGGTCACTTGGCCGGCCAGCTCCCTGGGGAACTTTCTCTCAACATCCTCGATCTCCAAGGCCTCCTGGACTTCCGGGGGAACATGGGACTGCAGGTATCTGTTTATGGCTGAGACGCACTGGGACAGGCCGTCTCTGACCTGGACGAGCAACTCTAACAGTTCCCGTGGAGCCTCCTTACTCAAACCCGGACCCTCCTCCAGAGTTCTGACGGTGTCTCGGGGAAGGGGTCTCGGCTTCCCGGGTTGTCTCCGGTCTTGTTGAGGTTAGGAAGCTGATTACCCTGGCAGGCGCCTGCATTGATGGTTTGAGGCTGACCGTACCGCCGGTTCAGCTCGTCGTTCAGGTAGCTTAGAAGATGCAGGGCTTCAGCTGGCTCGGAAGCGTGAACCTGAATCTCCCACCGGTAGGATCCCTTGCTTCCCTTCACCAGCTTGACGCTTACGGGTTGCTGGTGCACGTTTACGACCCGGGTCTCCCTGACCTCAGCCGGCTCGCCGCCACTAGGCTTATAGGCTTGCTCGGCCCTCCATTCGCTTGGAGGGGACGCTTCACACGGCACGGCTTCCACCTCCCCTACTTGTTTAGGCCCCTTCATGGGCCTTCCAGCCGGCTGAGGCGGATGAACCTCCAACCGGTCTGGGCCCAGAGCCGGATTTAACGGGCTCTAAGAGCTGAGCGGTCTTCAAGGCTTGTCAGCCTCCTCTTCCTGCTTTTGTAGGAATTCGAGCTGTTTGATGAAGTCCTTTTTGAGGCCGATCTTCCAGCAGCCCAGAGCTCGTAACCTCCAGACGTAGATTATGTTGTCTTCTTTGAGGCGTTTCAGGGCTGGGTCGAGAAGGGATGGGCTTACGCCGATCCGTTCAGCCAGCTCGTACATGTCCTTTACGAGGATGAACTTGCTGCCCGTCCGGTTGTAGTGGGTTAATAATACTTCTACTACTTCCTTTTCGGTGTCGTCGAGGGAAACGCTGAATTCTTGGAGCCACAGGTGAATGGAGAGCTGTTTAACGATTTTGGGACGCCAACTTTTGATTTTCTTTTGATGTTCTTTTGATTTTCTTTTGACTTTCTTTTGATATTCTTTTGATATTGATATGATATGATTAATGTGCGACATGTAGTAGTTTAGGAAATCCGCTCCTAAAATCGTTATTTCATAGAAAGAACCTCTTTTCCTGATTAATCCATAGTTCTGCATGTTTTTCAGGTACTGCCAGACGTGTTTGTACGGTTTTCCCGTTATTTCGGCTAGCTCGGAGCACCGTCTGGGACCGTTCTTGAGCTGGTAGAGGAGGTAGATGGTGAGTCCTCGAACCTTTCCAAGGCAAAAGGAAGTAGTAGAAGTAGATATAATAGTAGTATGGGGGATTGCATCCTTCACTTTTCAGAGACCTCCTTCTCCGGCTTCAGGAAGACTTTCCGTCTGAGGTTGAAGGCTTCGACCGCCCACTTCTTGACGGCTTCCTCGCCGCTCCACGCAGAAGCACCCGTCAGGAGTTCCTCAACTGCCTTTCTCACCAGCAGCCTTTGGCACTCCTCGGCTGTTAGGCTCTGCACCTTCTGGACGAGCTCCTCGTCTATGCCTCCCCACCGGTCCAGTCCGTACTGTTCTCTTAGATCCCAGCTGGGTATGTGGGCGAGAACCGCCAAGCGCCAGTGCCGTTCATCATACTCCGGCACGTCCCAGACTTTACGTTGCTCCGTCTCGAGGAGTTTCTTGAGCTTCTCCCTCTCCTCCTCTTCACGCTTATGCTGTTCCTCCTGCTTCTTCTTCCAGCATTCCGGATCGAGGCATATAGGCTTCTGATGGAAGTTCGCCTCGAGGAGTATCCCCGTCTTCTCGCAGCTCTTGCACTCCTCCGGTATGTCTTCTGGGTTCCACCACTCGTGGAACTTCTCCCGATCTTCAAAACTGATCAAACTGTCAACGTAAACCTTCTTGCCGGTCTCCCTTTCTATCTCTTCAGCTTTCCTTTTGAGACTCTCGTTACGCTT
>QMYG01000070.1 GCA_003662535.1 Candidatus Bathyarchaeota archaeon | reverse complement strand
GTATTCGCCGGGCCAGTCAGGGTTTTCGGGCCCAATCCACTCCGGAGGCTTTGCTCTCCACTCCTCACGCCAGTAGCTCCTCCAAGTCTCGGCGCAACCCACATTCAGATAGGCTATCACCTTACACCCACCATCCCTCAGCATAGCCAAATCGTCAGCTGTCCAAGGCTCCTCCACGCGGCCATCATAGGGATCTACTATAACGTAGGTCGGTTTTGCACCAGCGAGCCAAACTGGAACCACGTCCACGTATTGTTGGAGGAATCCCGGCCTGAAGCAGGCGTTGCTTTGGGTGTCTACGTTTAGCGGCGTGTAGGCTAGGAGGGCTGAGGCGGCGAGGAGCACGGCTATCAAGGTTTCTACGCCCCTCGTCAGGGCTACGGCACCTCCATTAATGTTGCTTCAACGGCTACCGGAGAGTTTTCCCGGCTTTTTCTGACAGAGAAAAACCTGTCAGCACGCACAAGCCCAAGCGTGCCCACGTTCACAACGTAGAAACCGCAGCATCTTCATCCACAATTCTCAAATCACCACCCCTTAATATTCCAGGCCCTTCCTAGCCTTGACACCTTCACTGAACGGATGCTTGACGCAGGCCATGTAGGTGACGAAGTCAGCCCGGTCTACAAATTCTCTGGGTGGGTGCCTACCTGTTAGTATTACGTGGGTTTCCTCTGGGATTTCGTCCAGCAGTTTCAGCACCTCTTTCACGTCTACTAGGCCTATGGTTGCGGCGAGGTTGATCTCGTCTAGTATGAGGAGGAAGGTTTTTTTCTTTAGGACTTGCCTTGCGAATTCTAGGCCTTTCCTAGCTAGTTCTCGGTCTTCGTCGCTTGGTTTTTGGAGGTTTACGAAGCTCGGCCTCCCAAACTGGTAGATTTCGAACTGTGGGGAGAGTCTGCTCTTTATCGCCTTGTATTCGCCTATGTCCTGTCTACCTTTCATGAACTGTATCATCACGACCCTGTAGCCGTGTCCAACAGCCCTCAACCCGACGCCTAGCGCTGTTGTGGTTTTGCCTCCCCCATCTCCCATGTAAAGGTGTATTTCGCCCATTATCCGTCTACCACCCTAGTAGTGTTCGCAGATTGGGCACCCACCCGAATATTCCGGCTCAGCCCTAACGTAGCCCTCCTCTTCCGTCGGCGCACCTATATAGAGAACCTGTTCAGACTTACTCCCATACCTATAAACAGTTATGCCCTTACACTTCAGCTTGTAGGCCAGCCAAAACACCCTCTTCACATCACTGACAGTGGCATCCGTAGGCAGGTTCACAGTCTTAGAAACAGCATTATCCACGTGCTTCTGGAAGGCCGCCTGCATACGCACATGCCACTCAGGAGCAATATCCAAAGCAGTGACGAAGACACGCCTAACATCCTCGGGAACCTCACTTATGCCCTGAACGGAGCCAACCTTCGCAATCTTCATCATCAAATCCCTGCTGTAGAAGCCCCTCGCTTTGGCAACCTCCTCAAAGACCCTGTTCACTTCGAGGAGCCGTGCCCCCTCAAGCACGTTCCTGACGAATGAAATCGCAAACAGCGGCTCTATTCCGCTTGAGGTCCCAGCAATTATGCTTATTGTGCCGGTTGGAGCTATCGTCGTAACCGTTGCGTTTCTTAATGCGTCGTGTTTTCTGCTCCAGATGCTGTGTTCGAAGTTTGGGAAGGAGCCTCTTTCTCTTCCAAGCTCGACGCTGGCTTCCCGGGCCTCCCTAGTTATGAACTCCATGAGCTTCTCTGCGATGTCCAGTGCCTCTTTAGAGTCGTAGGGGATTTCCATGCGTAGGAGCATCTCTGCGAATCCCATAACCCCAAGCCCAATCTTCCTATTCGCCTTAGTAATCTCCTCAATCTCCCTGAGTGGAAACTTGTTCACGTCTATAACGTCGTCCAGAAAACGAACAGAAGTCCAAACAACATCCCTAAGCTTCTCCCAGTCGATCTCGTTGCCCTTCATCATCTTTGAGAGGTTTATTGAGCCGAGGTTGCAGCTCTCGTAGGGCAGTAGGGGCTGCTCTCCGCACGGGTTTGTCGCTTCAATCTCCCCAATTTCGGGTGTGGGGTTGTGCCTGTTTATTTCGTCTATGAAGACTAGGCCGGGGTCTCCTGTGCGCCACGCCATAGTCGCTATCATATTGAATATGTCGCTTGCATTTGCAGTCCGCATCACCTCTCCGTTTCTCGGGTTAATCAGTTCATACTCCTCGTTGTTTTTCACTTTCTTCATGAATTCGTCGGTTGCTGCTACGGATATGTTGAAGTTTTTGAGGACGCCCTCGACGGCCTTCGCCGTTATGAACTCCACTATGTCTGGGTGGTCTACCCTCAGGATTCCCATGTTTGCTCCTCTGCGTTTTCCACCCTGTTTAATGATCTCTGTCGCCACGTCGAAGATGCGCATGAAGGAGACGGGGCCCGAGGCGACTCCCATGGTGGACCTCACTATGTCCCCCTTTGGCCTCAGTCTGGAGAAGGAGAAGCCTGTTCCGCCTCCAGACTTCTGAACTATCGCCATCGCCTTCAAGGCGTCAAAGATGCTCTCTATTGAGTCGTAGACGGGTATGACGAAGCAGGCTGAGAGCTGCCCGAGCGCTGTTCCAGCGTTCATCAGTGTCGGAGAGTTCGGGAGAAACTCCAAATTCTTCATGAGGTTTAGGAATTTCTGCTCCGCCTCCGTTGGGTCTTTTCCGTATTTCTTTTCTGCTAGGGAGATGGCTTTGGCTACACGCCTGAACATGCCCATCGGCGTCTCTATGACATTCCCCTTTTCGTCCTTAAGCAGGTATCTCCTGCGCAGAACCTCTATGGCGTTTACCGTGAGCTTTAGCTCGTCGTGGACGCCTAGGAATCGCTTCGCCTCACGTATCTGGGTTCTCCACTGCCTATACAGTATGTAGGCCTTAGCAACCGAGTAGAGCTTATGCTCGACTAAGGTTTCCTCGACTATGTCCTGAACGTCCTCAACGCCGGGTATTCTATCCTTGAAGCGCTCCTCAACTTTCCTGACAACCTCCCATCCAAGCTTTCTCGCAAGTTCTCCGTCCCGCTCCTCAACAGCCTTAATCGCCTTGTGAATGGCGATAACAATCTTCTCAGGCTCGAAATCTACTATCCTGCCGTCCCTCTTCCTTATCTTCTTCACCCTTAAGTTCTGCGTGTTTGTGCTCATTTTTCTCCATCTCTAATCGAGGTTAGAGGTAGACGTAGATATTAACGCTTCTCCACTGCTCTGCTTTGTTGGGTAAAACTGCGCTCTGCATCCTTTCTTAATTGTGCATTTTGATTGTTGTGCGAAGGAAAAAAGGATAGACTTAAGTTTGCACCCAACAACTTAACTGCGGTGGTCGTTTGCCTGTAAGGATGGATGAAAAGACGAGACAGCAGCTGACAGAGCTTTTTGACCAGATGGAAAGCGACGTAACACTGCACGTCTTTACCTCTGAGGAATGCGCCTACTGCGAGGAGGCTGAACAGATAGCGGACATACTCGACGGCCTCTCGGACAAGCTTAGGGTTGAGAAATGGAGGCACGAGGAGTCTCCTGCCAAGGCTGAGGAGCTGGGTGTGGACAAGTATCCAGCTATGGTGATTCAGGGGAGGAAGCCCGCTAGGTGTAGGTATTACGGGCTTCCAGTCGGATACGAATTCAGCGTCCTCGTGGACACAATCCTCGATGCGGCTGGCGGAGAGCCAAGCGTTTCGGAGGAAACCCTGAAGATAATAAGCGGCGTCTCGCAGCCCGTGCACATTCAGGTTTTCGTCTCACCAACCTGCCCATACTCCCCAATATCCGCAAGAACAGCGTTCAAGTTCGCATTACTGAACAGGAACATCTCCTCAGACGTGATAGAAGCCACAGAGTTCCCAGAACTTGTGCAAAAATACCAAATTAGGGCTGTCCCGAAAATCATAATCAACGAAGTAGTTCAGTTTGAGGGCGCCGGCCCGGAAGAGGACTTCGCCAAGAAGGTTTTAGAAGCTGTTAAACTGAGCGAAAGGTAGGGGCGCTGTCTCACTTTCCCCTTTATTTAAACACCAATAAATGCGTAGCTTCGTGTTCTCTTAGGCTGTCTACCTCAAAATAGCCTCAAGCTCGCTCAGCCTCGGCTCTATCTCCAGAGGCTTTTCACACACTCTTACCGCTTCTTCAGGGTCTTTGAGGCCATGCCCAGTCGTTATGCAGACGACGCTCTCATCCCTGTCTATGACACCCTCTTCCAGCAGTCTACGTAGACCAGCTATGGAGGCGGCGCTTGCAGGCTCCACGAACACGCCCTCAAGCCTAGCTAAGAGCTTCTGCGCCTCGACGATTTCGCTATCGGAGACGGCCACCGCCGTTCCCTTAGACTCCCTTATCGCCCTAAGAGCCTTCTTCCAGTTTACGGGCCTACCAATCCTTATGGCTGTGGCTATTGTCTCGGGTTTGTCCACGAACTCTATAGTTTCGTCTTCAAGCCAGCCCTGCTTCACTGCGTTAGCTATGGG
>QMYG01000069.1 GCA_003662535.1 Candidatus Bathyarchaeota archaeon | reverse complement strand
GACTTCTTCTCCAACTACGCAGACCACTCCATGATAAGGGTTATGCCCTCCTTCAAGACGAGGCTCGTGCTCGACGGCCTCAGACCCTTCCGCTACCCAGCGGGGTGCAACATGGCCTTCAGAAGAGAAGCAGTGTTGAAGGCTGGCTACTTCGACGAGGAAATACGCTACGGCTTCGACGACCTAGAATTCATCGAGCGTATCGGAAGAGCAGGCTACAACATAGCCCTAGACCCAGACGTGCTCGTCCTACATAAGCACCGAAGGAGCTTAACCGAGCTCCTCAGGCAGACCTTCCAGTATGGGAGGGGAGGCGGAATAGTTCTGAAGCGAAAAGGCCTGAGCACTCCGCTGGCTAGGTGGCTCTTCCTATGCATAGTCATCTTCTTCTCAGCCCTCACAATAGTCTCTGGGCTAATCACGCTATACCTGTGGCTGAAGCACCCCCTGCTATACTACACGCTAATAGCGTTAGTCGTGGTGCCGCTCTTCATGTCCATGACCTACTACGCAATAAGAGGCCCAAAAAAGGGAAAAATACTGGCCATAATAACCTATCCTTTCATAGACTTCCTCAGATGCTTAGCCTTCTGCGTAGGAGAAATATACCAACTAATAAAAAGTGAATGATTTTGGCGTTTACGAGCCTTTCTTCGCCTCTCCCTTGACCCTCGCTATTATCTCCTGAATCCTCTCGTTGCTCAGTGCGGACGTAGGCTTCTCAGGTATCAGCCCGTAGGGCTTGAAGAGCACAATGAGTACGAGTGCTAGGCCAACGAAGGTGTACTCAAGCCATATCGGGTCGAAGGGTAGGTGGAAAATCCTCGCAATGTCGAAACGATAAAGCACTATCAGCGCCCTCACGACTATGAAGACGAGAACCCCGACGAAGACCCCGCTGTTGCTTCCTATGCCGCCCAGCATCATGTAGGCCCAAGGCCAGAAAGTCCATAACAGCCTAGTGAAGGTTCCAGCGTTGCACACTGCGGAGTACATTACGTAGAGCGCTCCACCTATGGCCGCTATGGCTGAGCCGATCATCAGGCTCTTAGTCCTAAGCTTGACTAGGTCTATTCCGTAGACGGAGGCTGCTAGTTCGCAGTCTCTGTGCATTTTCAGGGTTCTTCCGAAGGGCGACTTTGTCAGCCTCTCTAGGTAGAGGTAGACTAGTATGGCGATTCCGAAGATTAGGAAGGTCATGAACATGAATCTGTAGAAGCCTCCGTAGGTCTCGCCTATGACCGCTAGGGGGTCGGGGACGCCTACCGCTGTCGAGCCGCCTACGAGTGGCCACCAGTTGTATGCAATCCACATCAGCACGTCTCCCCAAGCCAGCAGGGAAATCCCCAAGTAGGCCTCACGGAGCCTAATCGCAGGCCTCGAGGTTAGCCAGCCGATTCCAGCCCCGAAGACAGCTGCGATGAAGAGCGATAGTAGGAAGTATCCTATTGCCAGTGGAACGTTTTTGGCGAGAACCTTTTCTATTGCGTCCACAATTCTGTAGTTGTAGAGGTATTTGGCGTAGTTTATTCCCGCTGGAAAGCCTAGGGCATAGGCAAGTATTCTCGCCGCAACGCCGCCGACAGCGAAGGCTCCAGCCTCCACAGCCAGAACTCTTCCGAACTGCGGAAGCCCTGTGAGGCCGACCTCCAAGTTTAGGCTCAGCGTAATTATGATGAAGATTCCAGCCTCAGCCATTATGCTCAGAACTAGGAACACTATTGGCGGCATCATTTCCCTTCACCACCCCCAACAGTCCCTCTAAACTTTGCAACAATCGCTCCCCATGGAAGCCCCGCCAGCCCCTGCGGGAATATGAGCAACGTTACCGCCATGATTATCAGCGGGATTACAGGCCTGTAGGGCAGTATCCAGGGCCCCACAAGGGTCTTGAGCCCGTATATGCCGACGTATTCTGCTAGGCCGACTACGTAGCCTCCGAGGGCGCCGCCGTAGATGCTGTAAAGTCCTCCGAGGATGCTGGCGGCGAACATGGACACAACTAGAAGCATACCCATCACAGGAGTCCCTGTCAAAACCATAGAAATCATCGCTCCGCCTAGGCACGCTAGGCCTCCACCTATTACCCAAGACACGAGGTAGACGATTTCAGGATTTATCCCGATGACGCTCGCTAATGAGGGATTTTCTATGGTGGCTCTTAGAGCGACGCCAAACTTCGTCTTATACAGGAAGAGGTGCAGAGCAATTAGTATCGCAATTGTGCATATTGGCGCTATGAATGTTGATGCGCTGACTCCGAATATTTCTACGTCGTACTCGCTCATGGTAATCATTCTCGGGTATAGCTTATAGACACGTGTTAGGTAGTCGCAGTATATCTGTATTACTGAGAGTAGTATCAGGTCGTATCCGAGCGTGGACATCATTAGGGTTGTCTCCGAGGCTTCCCTTCGCAGTAGAGGCCCGTTTATGAAAACATAGCAAATGACGCCTAACAATGCGCCGAATAAGAAGGCAAGCGGGTAATATTGGTATGGCGTTCCACCGAAGAGCTCCACGCCAGTATAAGTTATGTAGAGCCCCCAAGTCGCCATGCTTGCGTGCGCAAAGTTGAAGGTTCTTGTGCTCACATACAGCAGTGTAATTCCGAAGGCGAGTAGCGCTAAGGCACTTGCGAAGGTGAGTCCACCCGCAATTATCGGTGGTATCGTCATCTATCAGTCCTCCATCTGGAAGGGATGCTTAGAGAACTGCATATTTAAGAGTTTCGACAAAAATCCAACACAACCACGCACACAATACAGTCTACGTCCTAATACAACAATAAAAGCCGGAGTTAAACACCACGCAGCCTATACATGTTATAGAGCTGAAAATAACGAAAACGGGGCAAAACAGCATGAACGCATCAAAGTTTTCATCTTTTATTCACAGTACGAGGTCTGGTTTTAATTTTTACCTCGCTTTCTCCACATTTCTATAGGTAACGCTGGTACCGAAAAGAGGTAACTTTTAAATATCTATAAAGTCTAAAAACGATAACTGAGGTAGTGTGAAAATGTCCGCAACAACTAAAACAGCAGCACTATTCATCATTGGATTGATTATCGGAGCCGCAATAGGCTATGGCGCCGCAGCGGCTATGGCGCCGGCGCGGAAGCCAGCGGCCGCAGGGCTAACAGGAGAGGTTAAAATCGTGGCATTATTGCCACTCACTGGAGTGCTGAGCACCTATGGCGAAAACAGCAGGGCGGCTGTCGAGTTAGCCGCCAGCGAGGTGAACGACTGGCTTGAGGCTAGGGGAGCCCCGTGGAGGCTCAAGCTAATAGTCGAGGACACGGCCACAGACCCAGCCACATGCCTGAGCAAGATGAAGTCTTGGCACGGACAGGGCGTTCTGTTCTTCGTCGGCCCGCAGTCAAGTAGCGAGGTGAAGGAGGTAAAGGCGTATGCAGACGCAAACAAACTGCTAGTAATTGCCCAGTCCTCCACCTCGCCAGCGCTATCCATTCCGGGCGACTTCATCTATAGGTACTGTCCAGACGACACGATTCAGGGCCCAGGAATCGCAAAGCTAATATGGGAGGCCGGAGTTAGGCACGTAATACCCACGTGGAGGGGCGATGCCTGGGGAGACGGCCTCCACGACGCCACTAGGGAGGCCTTCATAGCCCTCGGTGGAACCTGGCACGACGAATACGCAGTTAGGTATGACCCAGCCCTGACAGACTTCCCGGCTCAGGCTGCCTCCCTGAACGACGCTGTAGAAGCCCTAATTGCTCAGGGAGTCCCGATGGAGGAGATTGGAATTGAAATCATTGCCTTTGAGGAGGCCGTCCCCTATATGGAGGACGCTTCTGAATATCCTTTGCTGAGGCAGGTTAAGTGGTTCGGCAGCGATGGAACCTGCCTGCTCTCCTCCCTAGTCGAGCACCCGGTGGCTGGGCCGTTTGCTGCAGACGTGAAGTACACGAACACGATATTCGCTCCCGGAGTTTCTCCGAAGTTCGACTATCTTAAGGAATACTGTGAGAGGACGCTTGGCAGGGCTCCTGACTCCTACGCGTATGCGGCTTACGACATTGTGTGGACGCTGGCGATAGCGCTCGACATCGTAGACGCCTACGACACTGAGGCGGTGAGGGCGGTACTGCCGAAGGTTGTGGAGAACTACTTCGGAGCCAGCGGCTGGTTCACCCTCAACGAGAACGGAGACAGGGCCTTCGCCGACTACAACCTATGGACGGTGGCTACAGACCCAACGACTGGAGAAGTGAAATGGGTTCAGACAGGCGTCTACCACGGTGCCACAGGCGAAATCGAGTGGATAACTCCGATATACGGCTAATCCCCTTATTTCTCCTTATAGCTCCTATTTTATTTTTGAACGCAACGGAAATTTCGGATAGTTTAGGTGAATGTTGTGGTGGCTATCTCGGTGTTAAAAGTCCGCCACTTACTAAGATTTAAATACAAGACGGTTTACACCCTTCATGGTAGGGTAATATGAAGGAGATGCTGAAAACTCAGGATTTAGTGAAAGCATTCGGCGGCCTCGTCG
>QMYG01000068.1 GCA_003662535.1 Candidatus Bathyarchaeota archaeon | reverse complement strand
GTTACGCAGGCCAGACAGGCGATGCACTCCTCGGGATGCACGGGGACGGACTTCTGCTCCTCATCCAATTCGTAGACTCCGACTGGGCACACATCAACACAGGTGCCGCATCCGATGCACTTATCACGGTCCACGATGATTTTGGCCATGGCGCACACCGGTGGGGTCTGCATCTTAGGTAAATAAAAGCGTTTATGTTTCGGAGTTGTTGTTTGGTTTTTTGCTTTTAGCTTGATTGTTTTGGCGGCTGTTATACCGCATTTTTCGTTATGCGCCCAGCTCCTCCCTCAGCCTTAGTAGGCCTTCGTCTATTGTTGTCTTTGCTTTGTCTATGCGTTTTCTGTAGTCTCTTAGGAGCCTCTTGTAGGCGTCTGAGGATATTTCTCTGCGGCGGTATCTAATCGTGAGCCTCCTCATGCCTGACTCCGCCTCCTGTAGTTCGGCTTCAGCTATCTCTATCATGGCTATTGCGTCGGCTATTCTCCCGCCAGCCCTTCTGAGCTCCTCCTTTAGGGGCTCCATGCTCTTGCTTATTCTGGCTAGTTCAGCCTCCAGTCTACGTCTCCTAGAGCGGTATCTGCTTCTCGGCATCCGCCCCTTTCTGGCCTCCTCCTCTATGGCTGTTAGCTCTCGCATTATCGATTCTCTACGCTTGTACAGGTTAAGGAAGCTTCGTATCGTGTCTACTGGTATGGGAACCGTTGGAACTGGCGGTGGGGGACGTATGGTTCGTGCCGCTGCATAGACTATGAACGCTAAGAGTGCAGTCCATAGCGTTGGGTATAGTGGCGCCCAAATTGGGCTGTATTCGTAGGAGAGCGACAGCTGGAGCGGATTAATCGGGGTTTCCTCCACGTAATCTATCTCTATTGTGTAAGAGAAGCCGGTGCTCTTCTTAAGGCTCGGCTCAGGCTCCACGACCCTTATCTTCGCACCCTTCGGAAGAACGACCTTAACCGCAAAGTTCTCCACCTCCCATCTCACCCCAGCGTTGGGGCAGAGCTTGAGCGTATAACTACCGCCTCTGCTTTCTACATACTCGCTCCAAGGCAGCTCATACAACACCGTGAAGACGGTGGTTTGCCCCGGGTCTACGCTTACTTCGAGTGAGATTACCGCTTCGTTTCCTTCCTGCTGCTTGGCTGTTAGCTCTCCTAGGCTTCCCCTCGCCCTTACAGACTGTGCGTGAGGCGGCAGCGGCACCGTCAGGTTTGTCAGTCTACCATTTCCTTTATAGACTATGTGGTAGGTGTCGTGTATCTCTAGGCGTCCATACTGGCTGAGTATTATCTTCCTCTGCATGAAGGGACACTCTATCGGCTGTATTCTAGGCGCGGCAATCTGCATCCAAGCCCTTTCACCCGAGAACGGCTCAACATTCTCCTTGAGATACTTAACATAAACAGCCCTCTCAGTCCACGTAGTGTTCGTGGAATGCGAGGCACCGGGCAGAACCCTCGCCCCAGGCGGGAGTTCGAGGGTTGAGTTGCAGAGGTAGGCCTGTAGGGAGAGTGCCGGTATTATTGGGAATGTTATGTTGAACTGGCTGGTCTCCTTTGGGTGTGGGGTTACTACGTCTGTTAGTGTGTATGATACTAGGATTATGTATCTCTGTCCTGGTAGTAGTGGGAGTGGTTGTTTGAATGTTATTTTTGCTCCGTAGAAGTTTTCTTCCCAGAGTTCGGCTTTTTCTACGCTTAGTTCTATGCTTGGTTTTGTGAGCGGCTTTGCCGTGATGTGGCTTAGTTTTTCTTTAAGGTTTCTTGGCACGCCGACAAATATCTCTTGGATTGTTGCTTGCTTCTCCTCTGTTACTAGGGAGACTGTGTCGTTTATTAGGAGGAGGCCGCTTCTGTCCATTTTCATGTAGTGTTGGACGTAAGCTGTGATTTTTCCTTCTTCTTGTTGGGCTTGGGTTACCGTTAGTGGTGTTAGGAGTGCGAGTAGGAGTAGGGTGATGGCGGCGATTTTCGCGGTCTTCGCCAACTTCAAAGTGCAGCCCCTCCAATTAGGTTTGTGATTCACTATTTAGGGCTTTATGTTGTATGATGTGAGTTTGTCGTATTTAAGTTGGACGTAGGGGAGTATGTTTCTTGCGAGATGGGCGCCCAGCACCCTCTCCAAGTCTGAGACTCGTGTTATGGGTTTGTGCTCCCTGTAGGATAGTATTTCTCTGGCGTGCTTCGGGCCTATGCCGGGTATTCTTAGCAGTTCATAGTATGTGGCTTGGTTTACGTCTAGTGGGAAGAGGTGCTGGTTTAGGCGTGCCAGCGCCTTTTTCGGGTCTATGTCCGGCAGCATGAGCCTATCGTCCAGTATTTGTGCGAGTTCCTCAGCTGTGATTTTGTAGTCTCTTATGAGGAAAGACGCCTGATACAGCCTTCTCGTCCTGCTCTTCGGGCATGGCTTCCTGTTTTCTAGTGGCGTGTTTGGCTGAGGTTCGAAGCCGCTGTAGTAGACTCGGCTGACGCCTAGACGCTTGTAGAGCCATTCTGTTGTTTCTAGGTGTTGCAGGTCGTCGTCCTCTGTTGCGCCTACGATCATTTGGGTGTCTGCGCCGAACCTCCCGAAGCCGTATTGCGGCTTTTGCCTCTTTTCCCTCGCTTTTTCCACCTCTGCGACTATCCACTTCAGTCTTTTAATTATGTCTTGGTTGTAGCTTCCCTTGTCTGGGCATATTTCTTGGAAGATTTCGCTTTCTGGTGCCTCTAGGTTTATGCCTATGCGGTCTGCTAGTTCGACGGCCTCTGCGATTAGGTGTCTACCTACGCCCGGCATTAGTTTTATGTGGATGTAGCCTGTGAAGCCTGACTTTCTCAGGTTTCTTAGGACTTGGAGCTGGTTTTCTACTACTGTGTCTGGGTCTTTAGGTATGGATGAGCTTAGGAATAGTCCCTTTATTTTTTGTGTTTTCCATAGGTGGAGGGTTATTTTTGCTAGTTTTTCTGGCTTCCATTCGCTCCTCCGGGTTTTTCTTTTTGCTCTGAAGGGGCAGTATGTGCAGTTGTTTGTGCATTTGTTCGTGAGTAGAGTTTTTATGAGTGGGTAGACTCCTCTCGGGCCCGTGGCTTCGTAGATTGGGACTAGGCATCTGTCCCACTTTGCGCCCAGCGTTAGTATCCGCCACTTACCTTTCATGGATTTTACCAAGAGTTTTAATGCGTTGTTCAAAATAGGTTTTGATGCTGGTGTGGAGCTATGGAGAAGCCGCATCCCTACATACCCAACTCCGTAGACTCGATAAAAATGAAAATGCTCAGAGAGTTGGGCCTGTCTAGCATAGACGAACTCTATAAGGACGTACCTGAAAGCGTGCGTCTCAACCGAACGCTTAACGTCCCAGGGCCGCTGTCCGAATACGAAGTTTGCAGGCATGTAGAAGGGCTTCTATCCAAGAACCGAAGCCTTAGGGACATGCCGATTTTTCTCGGGGCTGGATGCTGGCCCCACTACGTGCCCGCAGTTGTTTCAGAAATCGTGGGCAGGGCTGAGTTTCTCACATCATACACCCCCTATCAGCCCGAAATCTCTCAGGGAATGCTGCAGACGCTCTACGAGTATCAGAGCATGGTCTGCGAGCTAACCGGCATGGACGTGGCTAACTGCTCCATGTATGACTGGGCCACAGCACTGGGGGAAGCCATACGCATGGCTGTCCGTGTAACACGGCGTTTTGAGGCTGTGGTTCCCAAGATTATTCACCCCGAACGGCTATCTACGCTCAGGTGCTACGCCGAACCTGCAGGCATACGCATAAGGCAGGTGGGCTATCAGAGGGAGACAGGCCAAATAGACCTCGAGGAACTGAAGACGCTCGTGTCGAGCGGCACAGCCGCAGTCTACGTGGAAAACCCAACATATCTGGGATTTCTGGAGACTCAGGTTAAGGCCATATCAGAAATAGCCCACGACGCCGGCGCCCTTTGCATCGTCGGTGTAGACCCGACGTCTCTGGGGGTTTTGGAGGCGCCGGGAAATTACGGAGCTGACATAGTCGTTGGGGAGGCCCAGCCCCTAGGCAACCCGATGAACTTCGGTGGGCCCCTCATCGGGCTGTTTGCGTGCAGGGGCGACATGAGGCTCATACGCCAAATGCCGGGCAGGATAATCGGAATGACCACGACCAAGGATGGGAGCCGCAGAGGCTTCTGCATGGCTCTCGGAACCCGTGAACAGCACATCAGGCGTGAGAAGGCGACATCAAACATCTGCACAAACGAGGCACTGTGCGCAGTCGCCGCCGCAGTCTATATGGCGCTCCTCGGGCCAAAGGGGCTGAGGGAGCTTGGAGAGACCATACTATACAAAAGCCACTATGCGATGAAGAGGCTAAACTCCATCAGCGGTGTAAAGGCTCCACTATTTAAGGCCCCACACTTCAAGGAGTTCGTTGCAAACTTCGACGAATCGGGTCTAAGCGTGGAGCAGATACACAAAGCGGTTTTGAAGCGTGGGGTTCACGGGGGAAAGCCCCTCGTTGGGGAGTATCCGGAGCTCGGCCAATCCATGCTCCTCTGCGTAACCGAGGTGCACACGAAGAAGGACATAGACCGCTTGGTAGACGCCG
>QMYG01000067.1 GCA_003662535.1 Candidatus Bathyarchaeota archaeon | reverse complement strand
TTGCTGGTGAGGCCCTCGGCCAGGCTTATCCAACCGTGCGCTTTAAAGGTGTGGTCCTCCGCTCAGCAGTTTACACAGGCACCTACGAGTTCACAGTCCGCATCTACGAAGTCATAGAAGACCCTGAGGGAGTCCTAGGCGGCGGATGGATTTACACGGTCTTTTGGCAGACGGGCTTCAAAGGACGTGCAGACCCAAGCGCAGCCGAAGGGGAATGGGTCGAAGTCTACGGCGCATGGCTCGGAGGAGAAATCCAATTGGTGGAGCCGTCCCACTACTTCGTCCGCCTAACACCAGAGGCAGACCTGTGGGTAGACGGCTTAGGGAAAGGCGTGAAACAGCCGGGTGGAAGCTACGAGCCGGGTGAAATCGTGCAGGTCTGCTTCTACGTGAACATCCCAGCACACATAGAGATTCTCTGGAGCAGCCCTGAAGAAGAGCTACTATGGTCTGGGGATGTTCCCTCCGGCACCATGACGATGGAGTTTGAGATTCCGGACGTTGAGGGAAAGCACTACTTCATTCTCCGTGCCTACAGGATAGATAACATGCAGCTCTTCATGGAGGACATATGCGCCGTCAAGGTTTCACCTGCTGCGCCCCCCAGCCCCGCACCCACGCCCTCCACGTCGCTCCTGTTCCTAGGAGGAGCCGCCGCAGCCGTAGCCCTAGTCGCTGTTGGTGCAGTCTACGCCCTCACCACAGGTGTTGGTGGTGCGGGTTCTCTGGCTAGAGCGGAGAGCGTCCTGAAGGAGCTGCCTGAAAGGCTTCCAATAGACAAGACTGTTCGGCTCTACAAGCTGAGCGTCAAGAACGACTCCAAAACCGCAGTCAGAAACGTGGAGGCGTGGATTGACGTTCCGCCGCCCGGAATTCTAGTCCGTGTCATGGCTAAGCCCAAGTCTGAGAGAAACTACGCAGCGCTCGGAGACCTAGGCCCCGGAGAGGAGAAGACCATCAGCTATGTTGCCTTCTACGTGAAGCCCGAGATAGAGTCTCCAGTCGCTGCGGCCCTTCCAGAGCCTAAGCCCCTAGTCAAGGTGAGATACTGGCTTAACGACCAACCGAGGGTTTTTGATGTCAAGCTTGGGGCCATCGTCTACACGGAGGACAGGATTTTCCTGAGGCACAAGCTTGAGCTAGACCTGAACGCCGAGCTTACAGGCATTAGAAAGGACGTAGACGCAGTTAGGGCTTTGCTGGAGAGGGGTAAGCTCAAGCGTCCACAAGTATATTACAACATGCTGACAATCCAGAACGGCTCAGCCACACCAATAAGCAACGTTCAAGTCAAGATTGAAGTCCCCACAGGAGAACTCGTCCTAGGAGAGCTGGAGCACGGAGTTGCCGCAATCAATCCAGAATCCCTGTGGCGTATACGCTTTTTCAGCATCCACTCCGGCATGAAAACTGCTAAGAAGTTCCTTGGGAAGTCGAAGATTCACGTCAGCTACATGCACGAAGGGGAACGGTATAGCTTCTCGCTCGGGCTTTCGGGGCGGGTCTACGCTCCAAGAAACGTCGTAATTGAGGCAAACTCTGGCAAGCTCGAGGACAAGGCCTACCTGCTCAAGACCGTCTACAGGGAGGCTAAGGCTCTGCTCGCCTAAAGACTACGCAGCCCTTCTACTTTAGTGCAGTCTTTATGTAGCCCTCCTTCGGGGCGAGGAGGTCTCCCCTCCTCTTCAGCATCTCTATTATTGCTTGGGCCTCCTCCCTCTGCATGCCGTGCTCCTCCTCCAGAGTCATGTAGACGTCCTCCTCGCTCGCCATCTCCAACCTCCTAACCGTGTTTAGCACGTCTACCGAATGCTTGAGGTACTTCAGTGCGTTCTCCACGCCCAACGGGGCTATGGGCCAGGCCCTCTCGACGAGGAAGAGCGCTATCATCCTGTGGTAGTCGCCCTTCTTCACCAGAGTAACTGGGTGGCGGCTGTGTGCGCCTGACTTTCCTGTGGCGGTTTCGTAGAGTTCTATGTCGCATATCTCCTTGACCGCTGTTGGGACTCCATCCTCCGAGACGACCTTCCTGCGGACTCTCCCCTCCTCGTCTAGGTAGGACACGCTTATCACGTCGTAGAGTAGGCCCTCTCTCAGGCTGGGCTGGAAGACCATGGAGCTTCCCTCTAGCTGGGCGAACCTCGGCCCTGGAGGGCACTTCACAGCTCTTACCGAGACTTTGCCCTCGGGGTCTACGCAGACCTTAAAGAGCCATTCTCCTGTGAGCGGGTCTTTCGCCTTGTAGTATCTTACAGTGCCTTCCCTGACTTGTCTGCTCGATATGTCGAACCATGCGTCCCTTTCCCTGCGCTCTTCGAGCCTGATTCGGAGGCCTTTTAGGCTTTCTGACTGCATGATTTATCATAATATTTGGCGTGTGGTGGGGATTTAAGTTTAAATGTCAAGCTAGGTTATAGCATAAAAATATTAAGTTGTCTATGTGAAATAATTTTTTGGTGCATTCATGTCTAAGAGTCAGCCAAGCACCGCCCAGAAAAACCTTTTCTATATTGGTGCTAGGGTGGACGAGAACACCCTCGCAGTCTACAGGGACGAGCCAGTCTACCTAGACCCGAAGGACTTGAGCACGCACGCCATGGTTCTCGGGATGACTGGCTCGGGCAAGACTGGAGCCTGCTTAGTGCTTTTGGAGGAGGCGATTCTCAGCGGGATACCGGCCATACTCGTAGACCCGAAAGGAGACCTAACAAACCTCCTCTTGGCCTTCCCCGAACTAAAAACGGAGGATTTTGAGGCTTGGGTCAGCGTTGTGGAGGCGAAGCGTCAGGGGCTGTCCGTCAGGGAGTATGCCGAGAAGGTGGCTGAGGCCTGGAGGAGAGGCCTCTCGGCGTGGGGAATCCGCCCAGACAGGATTAGAGCGTTGAAAGAGTCTGCGGAAATCTTCATCTTCACGCCCGGAGCCAGCTTTGGCACTCCCGTCTCAATTATCCATTCGCTTAATGCTCCTAGTGGCTTGAGCTGGGAGGGCGAAGGTGAGGAGGTTCTCCGAGACAGGATTAGGGGCATAACCTCCGCCCTATTAAGCATGATTGGCCACGAGTCAGACCCGGTAAGGAGTGGGGAGCACATCCTCATATCAAACATAATTGAATACGCTTGGAGAAATAACCTAGACCTAGACCTAGCAAGCCTCATCGAATACGTGAAGGAACCCCCAATATCACGCTTAGGCGTTATAGAGGTAGACGAGTTTCTGTCCCCGAAGAGGCGTAGACGCCTAGCCGTAGATTTGAACAAAATTTTGGCTTCACCCTCCTTCGAGAGCTGGATTACGGGAGTTCCGCTAGACATAAACTTCTTCTTCGGGGAAGGAAAGAAGCCAAGGGTCTCCATTTTTTACGTGGCTCATCTCGGAGAGCGTGAGAAGCAGTTCTTCCTGACGCTTCTTCTATGGGAGCTGTATAGCTGGATGCTCACCCAGCCCGGGGCGTCCACAGTCAGAAACATCTTCTACTTCGACGAGATTTACGGGTATCTTCCGCCCCACCCCTACTCTCCGCCGACGAAGCGCCCACTATCCCTGCTGCTAAAGCAGGGTAGGGCCTTCGGCCTGTCCTGCATACTCGCAACCCAAAACCCGGTAGACGTGGACTACAAGGCGCTTTCCAACTGCGGAATCTGGATAATCGGGAAGCTTCAGACAATGAGGGACAGAAACAGAGTCCTCGAAGGACTGACATCCGTCTTCGAGGACCAGGGCGCCTCCCTCGACAGGCAGACGCTAAGCCGCATAATTTCCTCCCTCCCGCCGAGAACCTTCGTCCTTCACAGTGCGAAGAGGGAGAAACCCCTAGTCTTCAGGACGAGGCACCTAATGGTCTACCACAGGGGCCCAATCACGAAAAGCGAGGTTCAGAAGCTGACAGAAAGGCAAAAAGAACTCCTAGAGCCTTTCATAGTTAGGCCCAAGCTCGCCCCTAGGGAGAGGGTAGCCCCTACGGCTGCTCCTAGGCCCGAGGCTAGGCCGCTGGCTGTGGCTAAGGTTCCGCCAATAGCCAATTATTATCTGAACCCGAGGAGGGGCCTGAAGGACTGCCTAGAGGAGCTTAAGTCTACCTTCACGGGCTACGAGTTTTCAGCCTCTAGTGGCGGCCCCGTCTACCACCCAGCCCTCTACTGCATGGCCGAGGTCTACGTGAAGCGTAAACGGCCAAAGGCTGAAATCTCCTTCACATTCCTAAGGCTCATACCGCTAGACGGCGAAACCATAGACTGGGACAGCACACAGGCCTACGGGGTTCCGGCAGACGCCATAAGCAAGGAAATACTCTCCGTCCAACCTAAAGAGGCTGGAGAAATGGCCAGCCTACCACCAATCCTCTCCGACACGAAGGGTGTAAAGCTCCTAAAGGAGCAGTTCCTCTGGTATGCGAAGAAGCAGGCATCCACAAAAATCTACTACCACCCAAAACTCAAAATCTACTCAAAGCCGGGCATGACAAAAGAGGAATTCACGCAAACAGTCCAACAAGAAATAGAAACAAAACAAAAAACAGAAGAAAGAAAAATAGACGAAGAACTAGGAGAAAAAGAACGCCAACTCCTCCTAGAAATAGAAGAAAAACAAACAAAGCTGGAGGAGAAAAAGAAGAAAC
>QMYG01000066.1 GCA_003662535.1 Candidatus Bathyarchaeota archaeon | reverse complement strand
CGTAGAGGTAGAGATTCTGCGTGCGGACAAGGCCCTCAGGGACGCTAAGGAGAGCCTTGAGAGAGTCCTCAAGTGGCTCAAGAGCGGTGTGATAGTCCTTGACAGCAACGCCCAGCGCAGGCTCGCAAGGTTTGTAGAGGAGTATGAGCGAATTGAGCGGGGACATTTCCTCCTATCCGACGAGGAGGAGGAGTTGAAAGACTTGAGACGCTGGAGCGAGGAGGCTGTGGAGTACCTCAGGCTTCTTGCAAGGCTCGACGGACGGCAGAGGACCATCCTCTGAGCGGAAGATATATATATGTGTATGTATATACCGAAAAGGGGGTTTTGAGAAATGCCAAAGGTGATGAAAAGCGTGCTTCTAGAAGCCTATCAGGCGAAGTGGTGGGATGAGCAGACCCGAGAGGGCAAGCTGCCTCCCTTCTCCGTCTGGGTGCGCGAGCAGGTTGACAAGCTTATGAAGCGTAAGGGCTTTTCCAGGCCCAAGGGAGGGTGGTGAGGCCTACGAAGGAGTTCGTCTCCTCCAAGCCCCCCTCCGGGACGCCGTTCGAGAATGAGGTGTCCCGCTCGCTCGCCATGCTCAGACGCTACTTCGGAATAGCCTATAAGAAGCTGTTCGACACGGCAGCCTATAGGGGGAGGCTTCTCTGCCCCGCGTGCGGTGCTCGCATACACTCCCCCTTCATCGCAGGCACGACCATCGCGGATCACGTGGTCTTCACGCTGACGGACGTCGTCTTCCTGGAGGAGAAGCTCTTCACAACGCCCACTTTCCCCCTGAAGCGTATCACGAAGGACCAGCTCTGGTGGTCAAGGCGAATATGGCTCAACCAGGCTGCGGAGACAGCTCCTCCCGCCCGCTATTACTTCCTCATAAACGATCGAAGGCGGCCGAGGCACTTCCGTGCGTGGGCGCTGGATTACGGGTCCCTCAGGGACGCGGTGATGTACGAGGGGAAGCTCGTCCTCAGCCCTGAGGCCCTTGAGACCCACGGCACGGAGCTGAGACGCCTGAAGGGCATGAAGTGGGACCTGTTTGACCTGCTGGGGCTGTGCCACGTCTCTCAAGAGGAGCGCGACCGTTATGCAGACAGGTTCGAGCATGAGCCACCGCTGAGCCCCGAGGGGGATTCCAAGATGGTCTGGAAGGAGCTGAGGATGGCCGCCAAGGAGGGCCGCAGAGGTAGAGGGAGAAGGTGATAGGATGACCAGAAAGGACGAGGAAGATGCACTTGAGCTCACTCGCAAGAGGCTCAAGCTACCCAAGAGCGAGGAGGACACGACCCCGCAGGTCCAGATTTCCTACTCGAGGCTCAGGACCTTCATGAGTTGCCCGTTTCTGCACTATCTGCGCTACATCAAGAAGGTCAAGCTTCCGCACAGGACGGACGCGCTGGTCTTCGGCTCGGCCTTTCACGGCGTCATGGAGGGCTACAACACCTTCCTGGTCTACTCTGAAGACCGCGAGAAGTCCTCGAAGTACTTCCTGAAGGAGATCCTCAAGGAGCTTGCAGAGGACCTGACCCTCGCGGCACTGGACAACGCGGAGTTCGCTCCCGAGGTTGAGGTGGAGTCCCTCCGGGAGGCCCTGCCCGGGGAGGTCAGCGACACCTCCAAGAGGACTATACGGCACATTCTAAGCTGGAACGGGCCGTATCCGAGGGACGATAAGAGCATTGAGATGTGGATCGACGGCAGGGTGCTGACGGGCTACAGGGGTGAGACGTATCTTCTATGTGGCAAGATTGATGAGATCTCGCAGGGTGGCAGCATTGTGGAGTTCAAGACGGCAAATCGCAGGTGGAGCACGGGCCGCGTGGCCTACGAGTGGCAGCCTGAGTTCTACCTGCTCCTGCTGGATCCCACCCTGAGGGAGTCCCTCCCCGTGGAGTACATCATCGCCGTGCGGAGCGGTAAGAAGAGCAAGCCCGTGCAGAGATTCGTAACGGAGAGGACGCACGAGGACACCCGCAGGCTCAAGGACATTCTGCTCAGCGTTGCGCCCCTCATGCTCAGCGAGGAGCCGGTGAAGTATCCCGTCAGGGACATGCACTGCCAGTGGTGTCCTGCGCGGGAGCTCTGCGATGAGTACTGGGGGTTCCACCCCGAGGATGAAATAGTGAGAGAGGAGGGTGATGGGAAGTGAAGGGTTTTGAGGTCAAGCTGACGGGTCAGCTGCGTTCCGAGCTCGTTGCGCACCTCCGCTTTGGAGAGTGGAGCGTCCTGCTCAAGGTGGATCCTCTCTCGGGGGAGCTCCCCACGCACCTGCCCTGGACAGGCCACAGGGACCTCAACGGCAGGCCGATCTGCGAGGGTGACCTTGTGCAGTGGCTTCCGGGTCTCTCCACGGGGTGGGAGTTTGAGAGGACGCTCCAGCCCGCTCTGGGAGTGGTTCTCTGGGATGAGAAGGATGCGGGATGGAGGGTTCGCACGCTCCTCAGGGGCGTGATTCTGATCCCTGTGGACGAGGACGTGGTCTCCGCGGACGAAGGGGGAGAAATGTTCGAGCGCTTTGAGGAGGGCTTCTACCGCGGTGGGTTCATCTGGGAGGAGCTTGAGGTGCTGATGAGGGCGAGTGAGTATAGAGGTGAGTGAGATGAGAGCGGACAGGGAGATATACAGGGCCCTAAAGCTCTACCGCGAGGAGCTTCTGAGGAGGTTCAAGGAGGAGCGCACTCGGGAGATTGTGGTGGAGGTCTTCGACGACGTGGCGCACCAATTTGCGATGGAGAGCATGCTGAGAGAGGACCGGGAAGGGGGTGACGTGGACGAAGTATAAGTTCGTAGTGATTGAGGAGGCGAACACGGACCCTGCAAAGGACGCGAATTGGGCGGACACGAATTTGGTACTGTATCAGGACGGGATATACGTGGACGCGGACAGGACGAGAGAGGAGCAGATGGACCTGCCCTCCCTATTGCACAGCTTCGTGGTGGCGGTGAAGACGAAGCGGGGCCCGTTCAGGGGATGGAGGAAGTGGAGGATAGAACGGATACGGAAGCCAGCATTCGAGAAGGGTGAGATTCTGATAGTGGACGAGCACGGCAGGGAGGTGGGGCCCTTTGGGAGGAAGCCGTGGAAGTGGCAGGTGAGATACAGGGAGTTTGACGATCTTGAGGAGGCAGTGAAGTACGCCCATAAGCTTGTCTGGGAGGGAGACGATGGAGAGTGGTGAAGTGAGACTGGATGAGAAGGAGACGGAAGACAGAGTGAGCGAGGAGAGGTGTCCTATCTGCGGAGAGCCTTTATATGAGCCGGACAGAAGCCTCCGCATAGTCCCCGAGGCACGTCCCGACTTCGTAGTAATCCCGGGAGGGCCCGATGGGGATCCTCCCGCGCTGACAGTCCACGTGGCGTGCTTGAACAGGCTCGTAAGACGACTCATAGAGGCCCATAGAGAGGCCTTGAGAGGGGAGTGATGAACAATGATGGCAGGAACCATCCACACGTGCCCCGGGTGCGGGTACATCTTCGCAACGCAGCTTGTCGTCCCGCCCGCTCACGGCACTTCCGTCGCTGAGTTCGTGACGTGTCCCTACTGCTGCATGACGTTCCGACACGTGCCCTCTGCAGGTGCAACCGACACGGAGGCGATATAAATGGTAGCGATATCCTTCTGCATATTCAAGGAAAAGGTCCGGACGGGTGAAAAGCGCCGCACTACGAGGCCCTTTAGCGGGAGACGGTACCGCCAGCTCCAGCACATAGGGAGGGTCCAGCTGTACTGGAAGCAGCGGACGAAGGAGTGCGAGAAGCTGGGCGAGGGGGAGATCCTGGAGCTCGCGATTGTGAAGGTCCGAAAGTGGGGCCTGCTGATGAGGTGGGACCCCCTGAGCAGAATATACCAAATAGTTGAGAAGCACAAGCTGGGGAAGTTCGTCAAGGAGGAGGGCTTCGACAGCTATGAGGACTACTACCGGTGGCTTGAGGACCGCTACGGGAGCAAGAACCTGGAGGACATGGAGTTTATAACGATAAAATGGTACTTAACGGGTGAGAGACATGAGGAGAGACAGGATTGATGAGAGCCGCGAGAAGATGCTCAAGGCATTCTACTTTGCCCTCGGCTCCTACATGGAGCAGGAGGCGAAGAAGGCGGACACGTGGCGGGACCTGGGCTACGGCGAGCTCTACGCTCACCTCAAGCACGAGCTTGAGGAGATCAAGCGCTCGATGACGGCGAATAACCTGACCTACATGATTCACAACTGCGTGGACGCCGTGCTGCTGTCGAACATGCTTCTCGCAAGGGCGATGGAGGAGAACAACCTGCTGTGAGGGGTGTTGAGTATGAAAGTGGAGATACGCATAGAGTATAAGACGGCCAAAGAGGCTAAGAGGAGCCTGCCTTTGGACTACCAGAGGGGCGTTCGGGAGTTCGACGTACCCTGCTACGGCTCACGCATCGGGCTGAAGATTCTCCAAGAGCACCGAATTGGACACAAGCCCCACCTGGTCATGATCTTTACGGATTTCCCGAGAGTGCTCATGGGCTCCGAAAGGTGGACCATCAGGGTCTATCCCGACGGCTCGATGGAGCTGAGGATAGCAGGCGTAGAGGACCTTGCGATAAGGGCTCACAAGTCCCCTAAGGATAAGTTCTACTTCCGCACGGGGCTCGATGTGCTGCTTAGGAAGCTCCTTG
>QMYG01000065.1 GCA_003662535.1 Candidatus Bathyarchaeota archaeon | reverse complement strand
TAGTTCAGCGCCTGCTTTATCAGCCTCAGGGCTAGCGGCGGGCCATCCGCCAACTTCTTGGCAAGCTCCCTTGCAGCGTCCCTAAGCTCCTCTAAGGGGACAACCTTGTTTACCAGGCCTATCTTTATGGCCTCCTCTGCTGGGAGTCTGTCCCCGAGCATCGCCAGCTCCTTCGCCTTAGCTAGGCCAACGAGCCTGACGAGCCTCTGCGTGCCCCCCCAGCCCGGGATTATGCCCAGCTTTATCTCTGGGTTGCCCAGCTCTGCGTGTTCAGCCGCTATCCTGAAGTCGCAGGCCATCGCCAGCTCCAGGCCGCCGCCCAAGGCGTAGCCGTTGATGGCGGCGATGACGGGCTTCGGGAAGGACTCAATCCTTGCGAAGACCTTCTGTCCCATTCGGGATGCCTCCAACGCAAGGGTGGGCGTCAGCTTCGGGAACATCGTGAGGTCTGCACCGGCGCAGAAAGCCCTATCCCCCTCACCCGTGATGATGATGCAGCGAACCCCCGGGTCTTCCTCCGCCTTGTTCAGGGCTTCGTTCAGCTCCTCTATCATCACGTCGTTGAAGGCGTTCAGCCTGTGCGGCCTGTTCAGCGTTATCCACAAGATGTTTTCGTCCCGCTCAATCTTTATGGTTTCAAACTCCCCGGCCACGGCTCGAGCCTCCGACCAATCATCAACCAAGATGCTAAAATATGTTTGGACGCTCTACATGCGCTTGAGCAGGAACCTCAGTATCGTGAGCTTCTCTATCTCCCTAGTGCCCTCGTAGATTTCCGTGATTTTCGCATCCCTGTGTCTACGTTCTACGTGATACTCGCCCATGTAGCCGTAGCCGCCTAGAATCTGTATTGCGTCGTCCGTGATTTCCACTGCGGCTCTGGTCGCAAGGTTCTTCGCCATGGCGCTAATCATCGGGTCTGGCTTCCCTTGGTCTACGAGCCAGGCCGCCTTGTAGGTTAGCAGCCTCGCGGCCTCCAGCCTCGTGGCTGCGTCTACCAGCATGAAGGAGATTCCCTGCCACTGTATTATTGGGGCTCCGAAGGCCTCACGCTCCTTTGCGTATTTGAAGGCTATCTCGAAGGCTCCCTGAGCCATTCCCAGAGCCTGAGCCGCAACAGCCACCCGGCTTGCGTTAAAGAACCATATTGTGTGGTAGAAGCCCTTATTCAGCTCGCCTAGAAGCTGGCTCTCCGGAACACGCACATCGTTGTAGGCGACCTCACCCGTCGGAGAAGCCCTAATCCCCATCTTATTATGCAGCGGAGTAACCTCCAGGCCTGGAGTGTCCCTGTCCACTATGAAGAGGCTCTGTCCCCTATAGGGTGGCCTGACCTTCAGGTCTGTCTGGCAGAGTGTGATTATGAAGTTTGCGATTGGAGCGTTCGTGATGAAGATTTTCGTCCCGTTTATGACCCACTCGTCGCCATACTTTATTGCCTTTGTGTCTAGTCTTGAGGCTAGGTCGCTTCCCCTCGCTGGCTCCGTGAAGGCACCAGCAGATATGTATTCTCCTCGGCAGAGCGGCGGCAGATACTTCTCTTTTTGCTCTTCTGTTCCGTATTGGACGATTAGGTCGCTTGCGAAGGTTCCAGCGGTTATCGCCATTCCTAGTGTGGAGTCGGCCCTGCACATCTCCTCTATGACTAGGCACATCTCTAGGAGGCCGTATCCGCCTCCGCCGTACTCCTCGGGTAGGTAGATGGATGTGAAGCCGAGTTCAGCAGCCTTCTTATACAAGTCCATCGGGAACTTCTCTTCCCTGTCGCATTCTAGGGCTATCTCCGGCTTAAACTCCTTCTCACAGAACTCCCTCACAGCCCTCTTAATCTCCAACTGCTCCTCTGTCAGTTCAAAATCAGGCATACTACCACCGTAGACAGAGTTAATGCCTAAAGAGAATAAAAAACTTCCCAAGAAAGTGTCAAGAGAGGGTGTAAAAAGTCCTGTTTCCAGCCCTTATAATGGCTATACGCCGTTCGTCGAGCAGTTTTTTAAGGTAGGCCCTGAGAACAGGCCTAGAAATCAGGCGATTCAGCGGGTTTCCGCCATACCACAGCCCCTTAAGCAGGCCATCTTCGTCCATAGGGCCCTTCCTCAGAAGCCTCAGTATGCTCCTCTCACGGGAGGAGACCCTAGCCAACCTATCTAACAGAACGGAGCGGCAGTTTCTGAGAGGCCTGCCATGACCGGGGAGAATCAGGCTTATGCGCAGCTTCAGAAGCCGCTTCAACGACTGCACATACTCCTTCACGTCGCCCCTCGTCGGGAGAATCCACGAAAGCCCAGCCGAGATGACGTGGTCTCCAGTAAAGAGTAATCCTCTCTCGGGCTCGTAGAGGCAGATGTGGCCCTTTGTGTGGCCGGGTGTGTGCAAAACCCTGAGTTTAGCGTTTCCCACACGGATTTCGTCCCCGTCTTTCAGTCTCTTGTCCACGGTGCAGGGTGATAGTCCCGCTAGGAGCTTCAGGGCCACATAGCCTAGGGCACGGGTTTTGGCGTCGTGTCCGAAGAAGGGGTCTGAGGAGAGTAGGCTGGCTGGCTCCTCGATGAAGCTTGCGTCCTCTCCGTGGGCCATGACCGTGCAGTCTAGGCGTCTACGCAGTCTACCTGCACTGCTGAAGTGGTCTACGTGGCCGTGCGTAATTACAATTCCTGAGACCTCTGCGTGATAACGCTTAATCGCATTCATTATCCTCGAGGTGGACGATTGGAAGCCGTAGCCAGCGTCTACCAGCAGGGCTTCTCCAGAATCGATTAGGAGGTAGACGTTCACGTCGGGGAAGAGCCTCGTATTTGGAAGCCTACTATGCAGGTCTATTCGGACTACCCTCAAGGGTTCATCATCTTCCAGAAAAGAAAATTTAGGGGTGGTGAGGAGAGCTGCAAAGCTTTCCGGCTACTTCTCCTTTGCTTGCGCCTTCCTACGCTCCTCGTCCCTCAACACACGCCTCAAGACCTTACCAACAGCACTAACGGGCAGCTCCTTCCTGAACTCGACCTCACGGATGCGCTTGTAGGCTGCAACCCTCTCGCTTATCCACTTAATTATCTCCTCCTCGGAGACCTTACCCTCGTATTCTGGCTTCAGGACGATGAACGCCTTCGGGATTTCGCCAGCAACTGGGTCTGGCTTACCCACAACTGCGCAAAGCTTTACGGCTGGATGCTCATAAAGCACGTCTTCGAGCTCTCTTGGGTAGACGCTGTAGCCCTTATACTTGATGAGGTCTTTCTTCCTGTCCACGATGCGGAAGTAGCCGTCCTCATCCATCACCGCTAGGTCTCCTGTGTAGAGCCAGCCGTCCCTCAGGACGGCCTTCGTCTCCTCAGGCATCTTCCAGTAGCCCTTCATCACCTGAGGCCCTTTCACAACGAGCTCACCGACCTCCCCAGGCGGAAGCTCCTTCTCACCAGTCTCAGCATCCATAATCTTCGCATCGGTGTCAGGCCAGGGAATGCCGATTGTGCCAATCTTAACGGTCTTCATCGTAGGGTCAAGAGGATTCGCATGCGTAACCGGCGCGGCCTCCGTCAGCCCGTAGCCCTCTACGAGCACGGCGCCAGTAAGCTCCATAAACCTCTTCTGAACCTCCGGAGGCAGCGGGGCAGCGCCAGAAATGCAGAACTTCACGGAGCTCAGGTCGTATTTTGCCACCTTCGGGAAGTTTATGAGCATTGCGTAGAGCGTTGGGACGCCGCAGAAGACTGTTATCTTGTATTTCTCTATGGCGCTCAGTATCTTTTCTGGGTCGAATCTCGGTATGAGGACGACTGTGCCTGCTCCGTAGATTGGGCTGTTCATGGCGACTGTCATTCCGTAGATGTGGAAGAGGGGTAGGATTCCCATGTGCACTTCCTTGGCCTCCTCAGACCTCAGCCAGTAGGTCGCAGCCACCGCATTCGAGACTAGGTTGAAGTGCGTAAGCATCGCACCCTTCGGAACCCCGGTCGTGCCACCCGTATATTGCAGAACCGCCAAGTCCTCCTGTGGGTTTATCTCGACCTCGGGGGGTTCAGGCGGATACCTCTCTATCAACTCCTTAAAGAAGTGGACTCCCGGCCTCGGCTCCACCTTACGCATAGGAATCTTCTTTAGAAGCGTCCCCAAAACACGCTTCACAGGAGGCAAATACTCCTTAATACTAGCAACAATGACATGCTCAACCTTCGTCTTCTCCCAAACCTTCTCAACTATCGGGTAGAGCAGGTCCAAAGTTACTATTGCCTTGGCTTCAGAGTCGTTTAGTTGCCTCTCAACCTCACGCTCCTTATACAGCGGATTTATGGCTGTGACGACGCCTCCAACCGTTAGTATGCCGTAGTATGCGATGACGAACTGGGGTATGTTTGGGAGGAAGATGGCGACCTTGTCTCCCTTCGAGATTCCTAGGCTGTGGAGGGCTGTTGCGAAGCGGTCTACGGCTTCGCTGAGCTCGCTGTAGGTCATCTTGTAGCTCTCAAATATGATGGCTGTGTGGTTCGGATACTTCTTTGCGGTGTTTTTGAGCATCTGGGGTAGCGTGATTTTCGGGTAATCTATGGATGCAGGCACGCCCTCGGGATAGAACTTCAACCAAGGCTTTTTCTCAGCCATAAAATTCACCCTAAATAATTTCTAGGAATGGAGTGTGAATATAAAACTTGCTAGTTGAACTGAAATGGAAAACGAGAAAATAGCCAAAAATGAGCTGTTAAATTTTTAGGTTAAAATCTTTTAGGAGTTTCTTTGCGTTGTAGTAGAG
>QMYG01000064.1 GCA_003662535.1 Candidatus Bathyarchaeota archaeon | reverse complement strand
TCCTCGTAGATTGGAGTCCTCTCCTCTATCGTTTTCTTCACCATAGCCTCCTCCAACAGTTCGTCCATCCTCGGATTGCTGTAGAATACGCCTAGGTCTGGGGAGTACTCGGAGTGTAGGAAGCAGGTCGTGTAGTCGTCTGGGTCTATGTAGTCTGGGTACCAGCCTAGTAGGAATATCGGCATCACGCCTTGCGCTATGTATTCAGCCGCATAGGTCGCCCACTCAGCGCTCTTAAGCTCGACGGAAATCATCCCGGTCTCCTCTAGTGCCTCTTTAACCAGCGCTGCCACGTCCGCCTCTGTTGGGCCGTAGTGGGTCGGTGTGTACCACAGTTCTATCTCGAACTTGTGCGTTTCGTTGTATCCGGCCTGCATTAGGTATTGTCTGGCGAGTTCTATGTTGTGTTCTCCATACTCGTCTAGGAAGGCGTCTATGTGGCTCCACATACCCTTCGGTATCATGCTGTATAGCGGCTCCACAGTCCCTAGGAAGACGTCCCTGCAGATTCTCTCCCTGTCCACGGCTGCCGCTATAGCCTTCCTGAGTAGGACGTTGTCGAAGGGTGGCTGGTTGCACCTCATTACGATGTATCTGATGTATGGGCCTGGAACCTCGATGACGTTGTACTTGTCAGGCATCTTCTTGAAGTCCTCTATGTCCGTTGGTAGGAGCGTCCTCCATGCGATGTCTATCTCGCCAGCCTCTAACGCCAGCCTCAGTGAGGAGGAGTCCTTGTAGAACTTGACAACGAAATACTTGCTCTTCGGCGGTGTGCCGTAGTAGTCTGGGTTCGCCTCTAGGCGTAGCTCCACATCCCTCTCCCAATAGGTGATCTTGTACGGGCCGATGCCGACTGTGGCGTCCTTAAACTCGTCCCATGGCCAGGCCTCGGGGCTTATTGGGAAGTACGGGACAGTTGCGACGAGGGCTGGGAAGTAGGACACAGCCTTCTTCAGGTGAAACGCCACAGTATAGTCGTCTATAACCTCAACGCTGTCTACGAAGGCTGTAACCAGCCAAGAGGGGTCTCCCTGCAGGTGCATCTGCCTGTCAATCGACCACTTAACGACGTCAGCCGTCAGCGGAGTCCCGTCCGTGAATTTCAAGCCCTTTCTGAGCTTAAACGTATACGTCAAGCCGTCTTCGCTAACCGTGTACGACTCAGCCAAGCCGGGCTCAAGCTCGGTTGTTCCCGGCTTGTATTTCAACAGGCCCTCCCCTATGTTTTGGAAGATTTCCCATGTGAAGAAGTCGTAAGCCTTTGCTGGGTCTAGGATTGTTATCTTGTCTGTTGTGCCTAGTATTATTGGCTTTGGAGGCGGTGCAGGTGGCTTCCTAGTGGTCGTATACCAGTAGTAGCCTCCAGCTGCTATCAGAATTATAATTATTATTGCGATGACGTATGCTTTCCTGATTGGGTTGCTCATAGCGTTTTCCCTCATCCTTGGTTCTAATTGCGTAGCATATTTATAACTTTCGTCCCTCTAAGGATTATATTTCGCCTCTAATATGGTGCATGTGGCTTCGTTTTCAGCTTCTATGCGTGAAACTCACCGTCTTTTTATTGGTAAAATTTTAAATACTAGGGTGCTGAGTTTTAGATTTGAGGTAAAAGAAGGAAGAGGGGTTAAGGAGAGCTATATGGCTGAGATTTGCCCAATCTGCGGCCTCCCACGGGACATATGCTCCTGCGGCGAGATAGCTAAGGAGCAGCAGCGTATACGGATTAGGATAGAGTCTAGGCGGTGGGGCAAGGCAGTAACCGTCATAGATGGCATAAACGACACAGACCTGAATTCTTTGGCTAAGAAGCTTAAGGCGGCGTGCGCCTGTGGTGGAACAGCTAAGAATAATCAGATTCTGCTTCAGGGAGACCAGAGGCTGAAGGTTAAGAAGATTCTGGTTGAGATGGGCTACCCCGAGGAGAACATAGAGATTCAGTGAAGCTCAGGAGCATGCTCGTGCGGAGGCCCTGTAATGGGGGCTGTTCTGGCGTGATTTTTAGCTTTAAGCTTAATTTTCTCTCCTCTTGGGGGTTGGATGATGGGTCGGTGCAGGCTGTGCGGAAAAAGCTCCCAGCTGATTTCTGACGGCCTAGGCGTCTGCCTAGACTGCATAAGAGGTAGACCTGAAGAGGCTTTAGAAATTGCTAGGGAGGCTCACGCCAAGAGTCGGGCGTCCTTCGGTCTACCTCCCGAGCCGCCGAGAGACGAGGACGGGGTCAGGTGCGGCCTCTGCGGGAACGACTGCCGCATAGGCCCTGGACAAGTGGGCTACTGCGGCCTAGTCTTCAATGTGAACGGCCGCCTAGTAAGGGTTGGAGGCACTCCAAAGGCTGGGATTCTGGAGTGGTATTATGATGGGTTGCCGACGAACTGCGTCGCTTGGTGGTTCTGCCCGGGGTGCACTGGCGCAGGCTACCCGAAGTATGCCTACACTCGTGGAGCGGAGAGCGGATACAGCAACCTCGCAGTCTTCTACGGCTCGTGCAGCTACGACTGCCTCTACTGCCAGAACTGGCAATACAGGAGGCTTGCCTCGCAGGCCTCGCTACTCCTCGACGAGGCTCTAAGCAGGGCCTCCCTGTTGGGCCATCCGTCAGTTGTGAGCGCTGAGGAGTTGGCTGAGGCGGCGAAGAGGCCTGACGTGAGCTGCATCTGCTATTTTGGCGGAGACCCGTCCACGCAGATGCCCCATGCGTTGAAGGTGAGCGAGCTTGCGATGGAGTGGGCTGAGGAGCGGGGCAGGCTTATGCGCATCTGCTGGGAGAGCAACGGAAACATGAACCCCCACTTAGCGGTGAAGGCGGCTGAGCAGTCGCTGATTAGTGGTGGCATCGTCAAGTTTGACCTGAAGGCTTGGGACGAAAACCTGAACATAGCCCTCTGCGGAATATCAAACAAGCAGACCCTAGAGAACTTTCGCAGGATTGGCGAGAGGTTCTGGGATAGACGCCCCGAAGTCCCAGTACTGACGGCGAGCACGCTACTTGTGCCCGGCTACGTGGATGCTGAGGAGGTGGAGCACATAGCCCAGTTCATAGCGGGCATCAGCCCCGACATTCCCTACACGCTTCTGGCTTTCTACCCGCAATACGTTATGGACGACATGCCGACCACCAGTAGGAAGCTGGCCTACGAGTGCTACGAGAGGGCGAAGAAGCACCTCAACCGTGTCCGCATAGGGAACGTGCATCTCCTCTCCTAACCCGCACACTTTCTCAACCAGCCGCCGTTCACCCCTTAAAGGTAGACTGGCTTTCTGTAATCTTTAAAATGTGTTCAGTTAATCCTTTCTGGGGCGTTCGGCCTTGGCGGTTGGAGTTGAGGAACTGATTGAGCGGCACGAACTTATGGAATGCATCCAGTGCGGCGTGTGCACAGGCGGCTGCCCCATGTCGATTAAGGTGAAGCTGAACCCGAGGCAGATCATGCGTTTTAACGCCCTCTTTAGGGAGCTGGAAATACCCCCTGAGGAGCAGCTGTGGGGCTGCACGACCTGTGCTACCTGTGAGATAAGGTGTCCGAAGGAGCTTAGCCCAGTGAGCTTCCTCATAAGCCTGAGGGGCATACTCATAGAGCAGGGTAAGATACCGACGACCCTCAGGGACGCCTTGGAAAGTGTCTACGTTCACGGGAATCCTTGGACTAGGGGGCGGGAGAAACGCATGGAGTGGGCTGAGGGCCTAAATGTCCCGCACATATCTGAGGTTTCGGGTGAAAGGCTCCTCTACTTCGTTGGCTGCACGCCCTCCTATGATACTAGGGGGCAGCTGGTTGCACGCTCCATGGTGGAGATTCTGAACTCCGTTGGGCTTTCCTTCGGGGTTCTGGGGAAGGAGGAGAACTGCTGCGGAAACGAGGTCTACGGCATGGGTGAGGAGGGGCTCTTCGAGGAGCTGAGGGAGAGCAACATAGAGCTCTTCAAGAAGTATAAGGTAGACGCAATATTCACGACCTGCCCACACGGCTACAACGCCTTCAAAAACCTCTACGAGGGCCTAGAAGTAAGCCTGATACAGCACCACAGCCAACTCCTCTCAAGCCTCATAGACCAAGACAAACTACAGTTCAAGGGAAGGGTGGAAGCAACAGTCGCCTACCACGACCCCTGCTTCCTCGGGAAGAGGAACAGCATCTTCGACGAGCCGAGGCACGTCATAGAGAACATACCCGGCGTGAACTTCGTCGAGCTTGACAGGATAAGGACGAGGAGCCTCTGCTGTGAAGGCGGTGGGGGGCGGATGTGGTATGAGGTTCCTGGCCGCAGGCTCGCTGAGATAAGGGTTGAGGAGGCTGTGGAGGTTGGCGCCGACATATTGGCTGTGGCTTGCCCCTTCTGCCTAGCAACCTTAGACGACGCTGCAAAGACAGCTGGCTACGAGGAAAAATTGAGGGTTATGGACATAGCCGAGCTGGTCGCTCAGGCTCTCAGGCCCTCCTGAGAAGGAACCTCGCAATAGTGTTCTTCTGGATTTCCCTCGTCCCCTCATATAGCTCCGTTATTTTTGCGTCCCTGTAGTAGCGTTCAACCTCGTATTCTGCGATGTAGCCGTAGCCCCCGAAAACCTGTATCGCCTCATCCGTAACCTCTACGGCTGTTCTCGCCGCAAAGGCCTTCGCCATAGAAGACGCAACGGGGTCGGCTTCACCCCTGTCTACCAGCCAGGCCGCCCTGTAAGTCAGCAGCCTTGCTGCTTCTATTTTTGTTGCCATGTCTGCTAGTTTGTGCTGTATTGCTTGGAATTCTGCTATTTTCTTTCCGAAGGCCTC
>QMYG01000063.1 GCA_003662535.1 Candidatus Bathyarchaeota archaeon | reverse complement strand
TCTCGCTAGGTATTTTCCGTAGGAGATTGGGTCTTTGAAGGGTTCTGTGAAGGCTGTGCTTACGAGTATGGCGAAGTTCGTGTTTTCTGAGCGCTTATATGCGTAGCTCTGCCCGTTCACGGTAATCACGCCGTCGTGGGATTCTGTTATCACGAAGCCGTAGGGTGCGAAGCAGAAAGTCCTGACGACATCGTCGAAGGACTTGGAGTAGTATAGGAGTTTTGGCTCGTAGAGTGCATCCGTCAGCTCCTTTGTGGTTTCTGCTGGAACCTCGACACGCACGCCAACATCTACAGGATTATTGAGCGTTTTTAGGCCGAGCCTGTCAGCTTCACGCCTGAGCCACTCAGCTCCAGCCCTGCCGGGGGCAACTACGACATACTTAGACCTTTCCACCGTCCCGTCGGCCGTCTCCACGCCCACAGCCCTTCCAGCTTCGACTATTATACGCTTTACCTCCGTGTTTGTTCTTATCTCTACGAGTTTTTCTAGGTATTGCTTCATTTTCTTCAGTATGTTCATGCAGTTTTCCGTGCCTAAGTGTCTGACCTTTTGCGGAATCAGCCTGAGGTCTGCCTTTACGGCTTTCCTCTGCATGTCTCTCACTAGGTCTTCGTCCAGTCCGTGAAGTTCTCTTGGTGCCCCGAACTTCAGGTATATCGAGTCTACGTAGCTCATCGTCTGCTTCAGCTCCTCCTCCCTGATATACTCGTTCAGCCACCCGCCGACCTCTGTGGATATTGTTATTTTTCCGTCGCTGAATGCGCCCGCTCCGCCCCACCCTGAGAGAAGCTGGCAGGGTTCGCATCTTCTGCATATGCTCCCGTCCATGGCTGGGCATTTCCTCTTGTCTATGTCTGGCCCCTTCTCTAGGATTAACACGCTCATTTTCTCGTCTTTGACGAGTTCTAGGGCTGTGAAGATTCCCGCCGGCCCTGCACCCACAATAATTACATCATACATTGGCTTTCCTCCCGTGAAAATCCATAATATAGTGTGGGAGGCCTATATATTTGCTGAGGTATGTCGTCTGTAAACCTGCTGATGGCTGAACGGAAGCCCGCACTAATTCTCGAGAGGAGAAACAGCCGTGCCCTAGTCGTGGCTGACCTGCACCTAGGATGGGAGGCAACCCTAGTGAAGAAGGGCATAAACCTGCCCTCCCAAGCTCCAAGAATGCTTAATCGCCTACTAGCACTCGTAGAACGCTATAAGCCAGAAATGCTAATCTTCCTCGGAGACATAAAGCACACAATCGCTTGGGCTGAACTAGAAGAGCGGAAGGTAATTCCTTCGATGATGGACAGGCTTCTCGGGGTTGTCCCGAGAATTCTCGTGATACCCGGGAATCACGACGGGAATCTGGAGGAGCTTCTCCCAGAGGGGGTAGACCTGCTTCCCTCCAGTGGTTTTTCGCTTTGGGGTGAGTTCGGCCTTTTTCACGGGCATGCCTGGCCCAGCCCGGAGCTTCTGGGCTGCAGGCTGCTTGTTCAGGGCCACCTTCACCCCGTCGTCTCCTTTCGTGGGGCGTGGTTCAGGATTACCCGTCAGGTCTGGGTGAAGGCGCCCTGTCAGGGAGAGGCGCTAGCCAGAGCGGTACTGAGGCGTCTCGGCGTCCGTGTGGGAGACGCACAGCCAAGCCGCCTCCTCAAAGAACTCTTCAACGTGAAGCTCAGAGTCGAAGAACTAATCGTCATGCCCTCCTTTAACGACTTCCTCGGGGGCCAACCAATAAACCTAGAGGAATCGGGGTGGGAAGACCCAGCCCTCATGGGCCCGGTCCTCCGCTCCGGCGCAATAAACGTTGAAGATGCCGATGTCTACTTGCTAGATGGAACCTTCCTCGGAACAGTTCGCCAGCTTAGGAGGTTCAGGTTTAGCTGAAGGTAGACTTTTATTCGCCAGCTTTCAGTTTATTAATTGCATTGAGTGGAGACGTAGCCATTTTAGAGGATGTTTGCAGGTCTGCGTCTAGGGAGGGTAGACTGCGTTATAGGGATGTTGCGTCGCTGTTTAGGGTCTTTGGCCAGAGGCTTTCTAGGGCTTTGGAGGCTCTCCGTGAGGGGCGTGTGAAGAAGTATGTCTTTAAGCCTAGTGGTAGGGTTGTCTGGCTCGTGGTTGGGAGAACGAAGGAGTATATACTGATGCCCTCTGTGGACTACTGCTCCTGCGACGACTTCTACTTCAGAGTCGTAGACGGGAAGGTGCACCTCTGCTACCACCTCATAGCCCAGAGGCTGGCCGAAGCACTAAAATGCTACGACCTAATCCTAGAAGACGACAGAAACTATGATATACTGATGGATGAGTGGAAGGAGATGTTGATGCGTGGAGGGGGTGGCGGGGTGCATGACGAGACTTGAATTCTTCACATACTTCATACAGATGATATACGCCATGATATTCCTAGTCCTATTCCTGGCCTTCATCTACCTCATCTATGGCAGGGAAGAATCATAAAAAGCAGGAACTAAGGCTCCCCGCCCCTACTATATACTGTCCGCATCTATGCGAGATTGCGCAGAGCTGTTAGAGCAACAAATATTTGTGTATATATCCATACTTAGGAGTATAGGGTGGTTGCATGGAGACACGGAGAATCATGAAGCTCGGCCGCTCCTCCCTAGTGGTCTCGCTTCCGAAGCGGTGGGTCGAATTAAACCATCTAAAGCAGGGAGACGTCATAACAATAACCACGCAGAGAGACGGCTCCCTAGCAATATTCCCGGGCGTGGTAAAAAGGGACAGAAAAAAGGAAATCACAATAAAGATAGAGGCGGACGAAAACCCGGACTTCATCGTTAGGAAAATCGTCTCCAGCTACCTAAATGGATGTTCAGACATCTACCTAGCGTCTTCGGGTGTTCTGTCTGTGGCTCAGCAGAAGGCGATAAGGGACATATCTGGCAAGCTCTTCCTACAAATTATGGAGGCAGACTCGAAGCGCATGCACATACAGAGCCTGCTCGACGAGAGCCGTGTCTCTGTTGAGAGCGGGATAAGACGCATGTATGTGCTCACCAGCTCTATGTGCCAAGATGTGCTTAAGGCCTTGGAAACGTGGGACACAAAGCTCGCCAAGTCCGTCTACGCCCTAGACGACAACGTAGACCAGTTCTTCTTCATGCTCCTGAGGCTCCTACGCATGGCTATGCTCGACCTGTCCCTCGCAAACAAGATGGGGCTAGAGCCGCTGAACTGCCTAGACTACGAGGCTGTCGTCAGGAAGATAGAGCATATAGGAGACCACGTAGCAAACATAGCCGCAAGGATAATCCTCATAGACGGGGCGGGGAGACGCTTCGACCAAGAAACAATAAGTGCGATGCTAAAGATTGGAACAGAAGCCCACAGAGCCTACGAAAAAGCCTTCATGGCATTTGTCTCAAAAGACGCAGAACTAGCAAACCAAGCCATAGAACTAAGAACACACATATCAAAACTCTGCGACAGAATGGCAGAAAAAATAAAAGAACAAAAAGACAACATAATAGTCTGCGGAACATGCTCAATAAGAGACAGCATAATGCGCATAGCAGAATTCACAGCAGGAATAGCAGAAATAGCAATGGACCACGCCATAACACCAAAACCATAAAACAAATAAACCCAACAAACAAAACCCCTACCAGAAAACAAAAGGGCCGGTAGATCAGTCTGGAATGATCGCCGCCCTCGCGAGGCGGAGGTCGCGGGTTCAAATCCCGCCCGGTCCACCATTTTACCTTGCTGTGTGGGTGGTTTTGGGTTTCGGCCACCAAGGGTGCGTTCGGTAGAGGATAGAGCCGTGAATGTGTGGGTCTGAAGCTAATTTTGCTTGGTTTTGCCCCTCTTTTATGGTGAAATTTTTAAGTGTTTGTTTGCGTTTCTGTTTGTGATGTTTCGTGGGGTTGGCGTGCTCTTAGGTGTTTTGCTTATCGTTCTTGCTTCTTGTTATTTGGGTTTTTTGTTGTTTGTTTATCCTGAGCTTGTTCCGTATCATGGTGGCGGTGAGCGTTTTTACGTCTCCGAGGACGGTGTTTTCACCCTCGGTTGGTGTCCTCAGTCTAGGTGTAGGGTTGTGGTTTCTGCTGAAAGTCCTGTAGATGTCTACCTCGATGGTGTTTTTGTTGGTCATGGCGTGGAGGTCGAGGTGCTCATGGGTGCAGGCTATCATGAAATAACCGTCAGCTCGGCTGTTCCCGTCTCTGGAATGATGACCGCTAGGCAGGAGCCGCCCGTAGAGAAGGTTTGTATTGCGTCTACCACCATAGCCGTTGGGGCGGCTATCGTGCTGGCTTCCCTTCTCCTATCCAAAATTAAGGGGGGATAACTTCTGCTTATGAGCCGAACTTCTCCACCTTCCCCAGAAGGTTCATGATTATCGGCATGAGTTCCATGGCTCTTATCCTGCAGAGGCCTCCCCGTGCGCAGTCCGTCTCGTTGTATCTCCTGACGCCGTCTACCCTCACTTCAGGGCCATAAATGACAACTGGGACTGGGTCTCCCTCGTGCTTCCCCGTTGTTAGGGCTGTGGTGTGGTCGCTCGTTACCGCTATGTAAGTCTCGTCTAGGTTTAGGTTGTCGAGCATGTATCCGACCATTTTGTCTATCTTCTCGATGATCCTGATTTTTTCCTGAATCTTCCTGTCGTGGCTGGCTATGTCGGTCGCCTTCACGTGTAGTAGGAGGAAGTCGTATTCCTCTATGGCCTTGACAGCCGCCTTAGCCTTCGCCATGAAGTCTGTGTCGTAGCTTCCAGTCGCCCCGGGAACCTCTATGAGCTTTAGGCCTGCGGCTCTCGCCACGCCCCTGACTAGGGGTATGGCGCTTATTGCGGCGGCCTTTATCCCGTATTTCGAGGCTAGGGGCGTGATTTCTGGGAGCGCCCCTGCACCCCTGCAGAGTATGATGTTTGCCGGCGGCAGGCCCCTCTTCACACGCTCTTGGTT
>QMYG01000062.1 GCA_003662535.1 Candidatus Bathyarchaeota archaeon | reverse complement strand
TCCCGGAAGTTTTGCTCGGTCTTCCCGTCTTCGCCCAGAGCCTGCACGCCCCAGAGATACAGAACTGTATACGAGAATGGTATATGAGTGTTCCGCTTCGGATTTTTAGGGAGGATTTTCCCTCTATTTCTCTTGCCTGTGGTGTAGTGGGGTGGGAGCCGAAATACCTCTAGCGGTTTTCAGGAACCTCTGCCCGAACTGCGGAGGCGAGATAGACAGCCGTAGGCTAGACCTACGTCTACCCTGCAGGAAGTGCCTCAGCCTCCCAGACGAGGAAATCCTGAAGCGGCTGGGCGACAGCCCGTCCAAAAGCAGAATAGCCGAACTCCTCAGGGAGGCTGGAACGCTCACAGAACGCTATGAGCGCCTCGCTAGATGGGAAGACAGGCTGGAAAAGTTGGCCAGCCTCTTCTCTAAGGCAACGGGGTACAAACCTTGGGGTGCTCAGAGGCTCTGGGCTAGAAGGGCCGTTATGGATAGGAGCTTCGCTATGGTGGCTCCCACAGGCTCAGGCAAAACGACTTTCGGCCTGGTTTTAGCTATCTACGTGGCTCTCGAGGAGAAGGGTAAAGTCTACCTGCTTTTCCCCTCCACGCTCCTCGTTCAGCAGGCCCACGAAAGGCTGGAGTCCTTCATAGGAAGGCTCGGCGTAAAGCTCGAAGTCGTCTCTTACCACGCAAACCTGACCAAGAAGCAGGCTAGCGAGGCGAAAGAGAGGATAGCTAAAGGCGAATACCAGATACTCATAACAACATCCAGCTTCCTCGCCAGAAACTTCCAACTCCTAGAAAACAGGCGCTTCCACCTAATCTTCGTAGACGACGTAGACGCACTACTCCGCAGGTCAAAGAACGTGGACAGGGTCCTCAAGCTCCTAGGCTTCCCACAGGAGGTCATAGACGAGGCTCTGATGATTCTCGAGCTGAGGTCTAAACTTCGGAGAGCCCTGCGTGTAGGCGGTAAAGAGCTGGAGAAGATACGCAATTTGCTGGACAGCGCCCAAGAACGCCTGCAGAAGTTTCTTTCTAGGGGGAAGATGGGGCTTTTGGTGGTTTCAGGCGCCTCCATTAGGGCTAGGAGGACGAAGAGGATTAAGCTGTTTCAGGAGCTACTAGGCTTTCAGCTAGGCTCTAGGCTCGAGATGTCTAGGAACGTAGCCGACCTCTACACGCACCCAAAGAAAGACCTGATGGCTGAAGCAGCAGAACTAGCCAAAAGGCTCGGCGGGGGAGGCCTCCTCTTCGTCCCCATGCATGGAGGCCTCCCGATGGCTCAGGAGCTGGCGAAACAGCTAGAAAAGCTAGGCATCAAGGCTCTGGTTTACGGGAAGGCCCGTAGACGCCTGCTTGAGGCGTTTAAGTCAGGAGAGGTAGACGTGCTCGTCGGCGTGGCCTCCTCAAGGAGCCCCCTCGCAAGGGGCCTAGACCTACCCCAGCGTGTCAGGTATGCAATCTTCGCTGGAGTGCCGAAGATTAAGATTAGCCTAGAGTTTAGGGAGGAGTTTAAGCCCTACAGGGCTGTAATTCTGCTCGCACGCCTCCGAGACCTCCTCAACCAAAGGGAGAGAAGGCAGGCAGACAACTACATAGAGAGACTGAGAAGGCTAAGCCCACTACTCAGCCCCCAAGAGAAGCAAGCAATTCTTGAAGCGATGCAGGCAGGAAAGCAGCTCAAGGGCTTTCTCGGAAAAGCCCAAAAGCTCTTCTCGGAGGTCGCCCAGTTCCTAGAGCTTGTCCTCTCCCGGGAGGAGGTGCGTAAGGCCCTCCGTGAAAACCCGCACCTGTCGCTGGTCGAGGAAAACGGCCAATACTTCCTAGTGGTTCCAGACGCCGTCGCCTACATTCAGGCCTCGGGCAGAACCTCCCGGCTCTACGCTGGAGGCGTCTCTAGGGGACTGTCAGTCGTGCTGATTGATGACGATGTGGCGATGCAGGGCCTCATGAGGGAGGTCCGCTGGTTCGCCGAGGACGTGGAGTGGAAAAGCCTAGACGAGGTAGACTTAGAACAGCTTATAAGCGAGGTAGACAGGGACAGGGAGCTAATAGCGAAAATCCTCCGTGGGGAGGCCTCCCTCCAGCTCAAAGACCCCGTGAAGAGCTGCCTACTCGTGGTTGAGTCCCCGAACAAGGCTAGAACAATAGCGAGGTTCTTTGGGAAGCCCTCAAAGCGCCGTATAGGAAGCCTAACCCTCTACGAAGTAAGCACAGGCGACAAGGTTTTAGGCATAGTCGCCAGCGGGGGCCACGTCTTCGACCTAGCCATAGGAGTCGGGCTACACGGCGTCCTAGTAAACGACGGAGAAATCACACCCGTCTACGCTCCCATCACTAGGTGCAGAAGATGCGGAGAATCCTACACAGAGCCCCGTGACATCTGCCCGAAGTGCGGGGGGAAGAACTTCGAGAACAAGCTGGACATTATTCAGCAGCTTCGGGGAGTTGCAGGCGAGGTAGACATAGTCTACATAGGCACAGACGCAGACTCGGAGGGCGAAAAAATAGGCTGGGACATAGCTCAGGCCCTCTCACCCTACACCAACCAGATCAGGCGCATAGAGTTCCACGAAATAACCAGAAGAGCCATACTAGAAGCCCTAAACAGCCCGAGAGAAATAGACATGCGTCTAGTGGGCGCCCAGCTCGTCAGGCGTGTGGAGGACAGGTGGATAGGCTTCACACTAAGCCAAAAGCTCTGGAGGAGATTCAACAGATACGAACTCTCAGCTGGAAGGGTGCAAACCCCGGTTCTAGGCTGGGTCATAAGGAGAACCGAGGAGTCCAGAAGAAGCGTCATGGAGCACTACGAAATAACCCTAGAAAACGGGCTGAAATTCATCGTCAAAAAGCCGAGACAAACCAGACGTGAAATCGAGGAATTCACGGAGAAGCTCAAGCAGTCTACCTTCACGGTCGAGGTGGTTGAGGAGTCGTCAGTTGAGGTAAAGCCTCCGCCCCCATACACGACGGATACGATGCTCAGAGAGGCACACGCCGCCCTAAAAATCGGGGTGGAGGCAATCATGCGCCTAGCCCAAGACCTCTTCGAGACAGGCCTAATTACCTACCACAGGACTGACAGCACGAGGGTCTCCCACGTCGGCATGGCAATAGCGAGGGAATACATACAGGAACGCTTCGGAGAAAAACTCTACAAGGGCAGACCCTGGGCCATAGGAGAGGAAGGCGCCCACGAATGCATAAGACCAACAAGACCCCTAGACGTAGACAGACTAAAAGAAATGATTTCACTAGGGACACTCCGCCTAGCAAAGAGGCTGACCAGACAACACTTTGCACTCTACGCACTCATATTCAGAAGATTCATGGCAAGCCAAATGAAACCAGCAAAAGCACTAAAACAAAAAATAACGATAAGAAACAAGGAATTAGGAATAGAAGAGACGAAAGAAGGATACGTCGAACTTACAGAACCCGGATTCACCCTAATAAAGCCCATACGCCTAACGCCTAAGGCGGAGCAGGGAGAGATAAGGGTCTCAGAGGTCAGGCACTGGCAGGCACCCACTATAAGGCTGTACACGCAGGGAGAACTCATAGAGGAAATGAAAAGAAGAGGCATAGGCAGGCCATCAACCTACGCACGGATAGTTCAGACGCTCTTCCGGAGGGGCTACGTAAAGGAGGTGGGCGGGAAATACCTCGTCCCGACCCAGCGTGGGGTTCTCGTCTACAACTACCTCTCAGAGAGGTTTAACAGGTATGTGTCTGAGGAAACGACAAGAAAGCTGAGGGAGACTATGGACTTGGTTGAGGCTGGGCAGGTAGACTATTTAGAAGCCTTGAACGAGCTTTACCAACAAATATTGGAGATTGAGGCAGCATCGGAGCAAAACTCCTAAATATAAAGGATTTCCTCTCCAAGCATGTCGTAGAGCTCTGGCCTGAGGTCTCTCAGCGTGGGGACGAAGATTCCAGCCCTGTGGGCCCGTCCGTAGTCTACCTCGGCGACGACCATGTCTTCCTCATCATACTTCGCCTGTGCAATTACGCTTCCCGTAGGAGATACCAGCCGGCTCCCACCCCAGAACTGCAGGCCGTCCTCAATGCCGACTAGGTTCACGTAAGCCAAGTAGGCTGTGTTTTCCATTGCTCTTGCGACTGTGAAGCCCTCGAAGAAGTGTCTCCTCACGCCCGGGGAGGCTGAAATGCAGACGAGCAGCTCTGCACCCCTGATTCTCAGCAGTCTGGCGACTTCGGGGAAGAAGATGTCGTAGCATATCATCATGCCTATGCGCCCGACATCCGTCTCGTAGACGGGGGCGTCGTAGCCCGGCCTGAAGTAGCGCTTCTCCTCAAAGACGCTGTGCGTTGGGAGGTGCATCTTCCGATACTTGCCGACCAGGCCCTCAGGCCCGACTAGAACCGCTGTGTTGTAGAGTATGGAGGCCGATGCAGAGCTGCGCTCAACCATGCCGTAGATTATGTATATGCCTAGGCTCCTCGCCAAGTCTACCATCCTGTGCGTCGTCGGCCCCGGTATGAGTTCAGCAAGCTCGTAGTAGAGGTCTCGGCAGACGTAGCCTGTCAGGGAGAGTTCGGGAAAGATTATCAGGTCGGCTCCTTGCTCCCTAGCTTTTTCAGCGTATTCTTTCATTCGGCTAAAGTTGTGCTCCTTATCTCCCACCTTCGTGTCGAACTGGGCTAAGGCTATACGCGGCAAGGCGGGCACCCCTGTTTCACTGTTGGGGGAGCAGGTGGGGCAGGCGGAAATCCATGCCCGTTGTTCGGTACTCCAGCTTAACGCCTAGGGGCGGTCTACGCTTATGCTCGTTCGCCCGCCACCTGCGGAGGACCTTCTCGACAAGCTCAAGCGGGATGTTGGCCTCCCTCGCTACCTCTCTCGGCGTCATGAAGTGTTCTAGGCCGTAGAGGATTAAGTCCAGAGTCTCGTAGCTTATGCCCAACTCGTCCTCGGCCAGCTGGCC
>QMYG01000061.1 GCA_003662535.1 Candidatus Bathyarchaeota archaeon | reverse complement strand
GAAGGAAATGGCCTCCAAATCTACATCAAAAAACTCTGCGTCTACCCTACCACGAAGTATCGCCTGCCTGACACGCTCCTCAGCCCTATCGAGTATCGGGCGATACTCAGGCCTATCCAGCTCTGGAAGCCCAAGCCCCAACCCCCTCAAATACTGGGAGGCTCCCGGAAGAAAGGGGTATTTCGCCCAGTCCTCCCTCGTGAATACCTCCACCCACCCTCCGCCTTCAGTCGGACTCCACACGTGGAGCTAGATAGAACACCAGCTTCCCCTCGTAGGGGAGCTTAAAATCGAGCTTTATGGGCTTGTTCGTCGCATACTCAATGGAAACGATGTCTGAGACCGCTGATGCGACCTTCACGATGTCCGCAAGGTAGGAAAGGCCAAAGGAAGCCTTAGACTCCTCCTGAACCTCGAACTCGCTAAGAACCTCGCTCCCCTTCGGAAACTCGATGGTGGCTGAGGTTACATCGCCAGCCGCCTTCAAGGTCAGGCCGTTTTCGTCAGCTATGAAGCTTATGTAGTCGCTCACGAGCTTCGCATCCTCGATGGCCTGACGCAGCTCCTTAGTCGTGAGCACAGCCCTCACAGTAAAGGGTATCTTCAGCTCCCCGGGCAGCTCCTCCTCCATCGTCTCTAGGATTGGAAGCTGGAAGCTCCTGCGGTATCCATCCATCATCCGAAGGACAAGCCTTCCCGAGGCCTCGTCCATGCTCAGCTCCAGCCTCTCACTACTCCTAGCACGCTTCACAAGCTTCATAAACTCCCCAATATTCACGCAAATCTTCGTAGGCTCACTGCAGGAAAACTCGTCAAAAACCGTCTTACTCCACTCGAAGTCCACCATTGCGACACGAGACGGGTCCATGGCTTTTAGTCTGATTCCGTTTTCGTCCACGTAGAAGGTTCCTTCGTCTATTAGTGTTGAGATTGCTCTTAGCACGTTTTTGAATTCCATCACCTGCGATATTACCGCCTTAAACATCTCACATCCTCTCCCCTGTCGTCTCTTTAGACTGGGTATAGACTGGGTGTGGGGTGGCTTAAGCGTTGTTGCCTTAAGGAAAGAAAAGGGGTCAGCCATACTCCCTAAAGGTGTATCCGCACTTGGTGCATCTGAAGAACTGCGTAGACGACTCGTCGCTGCTCCTCGTCTGAACCTGCCAGACGTAAGCCAGATTATTGCCGCATCTGGGGCACTCAATCTTGATTGTTGGGAGGGTTCTCAGCTCCTGCTCCCTCCGACTAATAATTGCGATTTTCTCCTGAGGCTTGTGAATGCTCTTCTTTAACGGGATGGCGTAAGATTCTCCCGGCTCGGTTTCATAGCCGCATCTGGGGCAAACGAGCATCGGCTTGCTGGATTTCTCCGTCTTCTTGTGCACGAGCTCCAGTCGGGTTCCACACTTAGGACAGAACTTCATCCCGCCATAAGCCACGCATAATCCGACATTTAAGCATTTCCATGCACATCCAAAAGGAGAAAACATAGATGCAATTAGGTAGACGGCGAGGAAAATTAACCGCCAACCTCTACGCCGAGTCTCCGTGCAACCATGCGAAGGAGAAGCGTAAAGGCCTCTACAGGGTCGTCGGAAGACGACAGGATGTCCACGCATTCCTCAAAGGAGACTGCACCCTTAAGCCACGAATAGACGATAATCGCCTCAGCAGCATTCCCCATGTCGTGCCTGTCTATCCTGCTGGGCAGCAGTCCACGCAGACCAGCCCTCCTGAGGGCTTCAGCCAGCACACGGTTGTCCACCTTAACTCCGGACGGCCTGCCATCCCTAACCGAAACAGCTATGGAATAAGCGAAGTTTATGTAGGCGTCTCCGAGGCCAGCCAACCCCTTATCGAGAACAGCCTCCTCAGGACTCAGAGGACGAACCTTTATCTTCTGACGAAGCAACCTCCGCACCTTCTCCAAAAGCGATGGATAGGGCCTCCTGAAAAGCCTTGTTAGTCCTCTTAATTCTCTCTATAGCCCTTTTAAGCGCCTCTTCAGGGCTTCCCTCCTTCGTCTTCACGAACAGGACAGCCTTAGAAACTAGGGGGTGTGCTAGGTCGTAGCCCCCTATCTCCACATCCTCGTCCTCTAGGAGGCTCCGCTGCAGGAGATTACACAGGGTGTGCCCCTCGCCTTCGATTTCGAGCCTGAGGAAGTTATCGCCCCTTTCGAGTATGCGAATCTTCAATGAACTCCCCCCTAAACTTCCCATAACCGAGAGCCACCTTCCTCCTCTCCACCCTCATACATCTGGGGCAATATAAAGACCCGCCCTTCAATTCTAAAGGCTTGCCGCACTGCGTGCAGTTCGCATATATAACACCAAGATGCCTACCAATAATCGACAAATGGCAAAAACCATTGGCTAAACTCACAATCTGGGCTCGAACTATGTCCCCAACCCTGCAGACATCAAACATGCTCTTCACGAATCTCCTACTCACCATAGATATGTTCAGAACTCCTGTAAAAAAGCCTGTAAACTTCCCGGATGGAAACCTTATCATGGCGTACTTATCGTCCATGCTCACGACCTGACCGACTACAATACGCCCAACCTGCGGAATCCTCAGGGGCGCAACAGGCTTCACGGCTATGCGGCGCTCCTTTAAGTCGATGTGGAGACGCCCAACATACTCGGCCTTCACCTGACCACGCTTCTCATCCACATAGGTTCCTGGCCCAGGCATAAACTCCTCGATAACGCTCAGCGGCTCGCCCGGAATTACCAGTCTACCATCTTTTTCCTTCCTCACGTTCACGCCGTCTACCTCCAACTATCCTATATAGGTCTACTTCCACCATATATCGCCTCTTACTGTGGAAGGTGAACATCCAAGGTATCCACATTCTTAGGGGGATTATGTGCGTTATTTTACCGCCGTGCAGCTCCACGAACCTCCTTATGAAACGCCTATTCGACGCCCCAGCCTTGTGTAGGGAGTAGACAACCCGCCCAACCTCGAGCGCCTTCTGGAGGAACCTCCTATCAGCCTTGCTCCTCTGCACCCCGAAGGGAGGGTTCTGGACGACCGTATCAAAACCGCCAATAACGACCCCTATATCTCCAACCACCCAGCTAACCACATCGTCTACGCCAAGCTTAGCCGCATCCTCCAAGCCAACCCTCACAGCAACAGCATCAACATCAACCCCCAAAACCTCCTCAGCCCCCAAAAGAGCAGCCCCAATAGCTAAACGACCAGTCCCACAGCCTAAATCCAAAACCCTCCTACCAATGATGTCGTCGTTCGTGTAGGCCGCAAAGAAGAGCAAATCAACGGCTGTTTCCGGCGGAATCGTGTATTGCTCAAGCTTCGGGTCAGGCCTCGGGTGCGGCCTAACCTCGGAAAGCGCCATTTCAAGGTCTATTCTCCGAACCAGCCTCCTCTGCAAAGCTCCTCCCACTCTAACAGCCCCAACATGACGAGCAGCTCCCTATATGTAATTAGGGGCCTCTCAAACCTTATCGAGTCGTCTAGGGAGACACGGGGACACGCCGTGTTCACGAAGGCCTCCGCCTCCCTAAAGCCTGCTAGGGCCTCAGGAGTTATGTATCTAGCGGAGAGAAGCACAGCCCTCCTGCCGCTCTCCTCCAAAAGCTTCTTAGCCCTCAAAGCAACAGACAAATTCCTCTGGCCAGGCATAAGCCCAACAATCACCCCAAAATTCCCCGCACCACGAGCCTGCAAAATGCTCGCCCACCTACGTCTCAAAACCCTGTCTACCTCACCCCTAAGGTCGTAGACCCTACCCTCATAGGGGTCAAGAACAATGACAGGCTTAGAGGTAGACAGCTGAGCCCCAATGCCGTGAAACCTCCCACCAATAAAGATAAAACAGTCTACCTTATCATCAATAGAACGCAACGCTCCATAATCGCAACCAATCACCTGCCCGGGATACAAAGTCCTCCTCCCACGCCCGATAAAAACCTCAAAGCCAGCATCCTGCAAAAATCCACGTAGAAGCCTTAAAGCATCTAAATGTTGGACAATCGTAGCCAAACCGACACGACGACACCCCTCAAGCCGCTCCAGCACGCTATCCAAAGATTTCAGTTCCAAATCCATACGAGCCTCGATGTAAACGGTAGGAATCTTGCTCTGAACTAGGGGTGTATGGCCGTAATGGATAATCAAATCCACACCTAAAACCTCAGCCTCATCAACAGCCAAACCGCAAGCGCCGAAACAAGGGTCGATGGAGACTATTGCTTCAGCGCCAGCACGCTCAACCACCGATGCTAAACGAAAGGCAAACCTCTTAAGACCCTCAGGAAGCTGAATAAGAACCCTCCTAGCACGCCTACGAACAACCTCCCCCTCTAATAAATCCTCCTCAAGCCTAAACATCACCATCAATCCGAAACAAAAAGCAGAAAGAAAATAAATTTTAACCAATAGACAAATAAACAAACAAAAACGCCGCTCAATCCAACAGAATTGAAAGGAGACATTGAAATAAAAATTTACACATAGATGTAAATTTCAGATGTATAAAAACCATAATATGCATGAATATATGTTTGGATACAGACCTGAACGCTTATATACAATTGAACATCAAAATATATTTTGATGGAAAATGAGTGTAGACGAGGAGGAAATGGAAAAATCAAAAAAGGAGCGTAAAAAGGAGGAAATAACGCCCCCGAAATTCCCAGTAATAAAGCCTGAAGCAGAAGAGGAGGAAGTGCCAAAATTCCCAACAATACCTAAACCTACAGAGGCGGCACCGAAACCGCCAAAAGTAGCCCCACCAACACCTAAAATAGAAATCAGGCCAACAGTAGCCCCAGCCAGGCCCGAGTTGGTGGCAAGGGCAATAGTCATGGACAACGGAAGCGGCTACACAAAATGCGGCTTCTCAGGGAAAGACACACCAGACGCAGTCTTCCCAACAGTCATAGGAGTACCAAAATACGGCATGGCAATGCCAGAATT
>QMYG01000060.1 GCA_003662535.1 Candidatus Bathyarchaeota archaeon | reverse complement strand
GTATGGCGGAATGAACTGCACAAGGATGACGAGCAGGTAGAGCCACTCCCTTCTCATCACGCCAGCAAATCTTAGCCTCATCGGGGGCCTTCCCCTCCCTGACGCTGAGCTAATAGTTGGATTGAATTTAAGCCTTGCGACAAGCATACTAGGGACTGGCTCAGCCCCCGATTTCCGTCTTCTCCAAAATTTTTGCGTTCGTATTTATAGGCTTGCTTCGTTAATTCTCTTGGTATGGTTCGTAGCGATGTGGTAGACTGGTTTGAGGAGGCGAGGGAGGAGTTAGAGACGGCCGAGCAGTTGTTTAGGCTTGGGCGTTATGCGCATGCTTGTTTTCATGCCCAGCAGTCGGCTGAGAAAGCATTAAAGGCTTTGATTCTCCATGTTAGGAGGGTCTTCTATAGGTCTCATGATTTAGTCGAGCTTTACAACGTAGTTAGGGATTCCATCGAGCTTGATAGAGAAGTATTAGAAGGGCTTCCCGAGCTTTCCGGCTTTTATACACAGTCTAGGTATCCTAATGCTGGTTTGAGGAGGCTCTCACTAGAGATTGGTAGACTGCAGGCTGAGAGGTGCCTAGCCACAGCTAGGGGTGTGCTAGATGCAGTTAATAGATTCTTTACCTCCAAGATTTAGAGAGGCCCTAAACCGTTTTCTGCGGAACCTCGACTTGAACATGAAAGGAGAATATCAAGTCTACCTCTTCGGGAGTCTGGCCCGGGGAGACTACCTGCTAGACAGCGACATAGACCTGATAGTTGTCTCAGACCAACTAGCACAGATGAAGCCTTGGGAGCGGACAGCCTACCTACGCAGACTTGCACCCGCAAATGTAGGCTTCGACATCATAGGATACACAAGAGAGGAATTCGAGAGAGCGAAGGAGAGGTTCCCAGAAATAAAGATGATAAAGACATTTAAGCCATCCGGTTATTAGCGTTCCATTTTTTCCATCAGTCTCATTTTCTCTTTGTTTGCTTGTCTGTGGGCTTTTTGCAGCGGTTCTGGTAGTTTGTGCCCTCTTATGCATTTTTTCACTATTTTTATTGCTGTTTTTAGGGTTGTTTTGTGGCCTGGTGATATGATTATCGGTTTGCTTCCCTTTTTCGATTTGTAGAGTGCTCCAACCGTTCTTCCTTTGTAGGTTAGGGTTGTCCATTGGCCTGGCTCTTTTGGCTCTTCTTTGTAGGTTCCGCAGAGTATTCTTTGGGCTACTCCTATTGTTGGCTGTCCCGTCAGCACCCCCACTTGGCTGGCGCACCCTAAGAACCTCGGGTGGGCGATTCCGTGTGCGTTTATAAGGAAGACCTGAGGCTTCACCCTCAGCTTTTTCATGGCGAAAATCATGGCTGGGCCTTCACGGAAGCTAAGGAAGCCCGGGATGTAGGGGAATTTGAGTTTATGCTTGAAAAAGGCCTCTTCTATGGTTTCCATGCTGTTATAGTCTACGGCTACGCAGGCCGCTATGGCCGTTTCACCTAAAAAGGCGAGGTCCACACCCGCCACTACTCTTATTGGCTGTTTGAACCTGTCCTCTAGAATGACTTTCTCCGCCAGTCTACGTTGTAGGGCTTCTAGCTTCTTGAGGTCTATTGGTCTTCCTGTCGGTGTTTTTGGCAAAGGTTACGGCGCCCCTTTTTATTCACTGCACGTCCATATTTAAGGGGGGCGTGGGGGACGCACCGCTGGTTCATAGAACTCTACACACTAGCAAAGCTGGGGGCCTGCCGCAAACCCATAAAGCTCTCAACCCGTGAACTGGCAAGAATCCTCGGCTGTTCTCAGCAGACGGCATCGAGAAGGCTCGTAAGCATGGAGAAAGAAGGCCTAATCCGAAGAAAAACAGGCGCCAAGGGAAGCCTAGTGGAAATCACAGAGGCCGGATGCAGACTGCTCGAAGAAGTCTACAGGGATTTACACGCAATCCTGTGGGAGGGGAGACCACCATCAATCACTCTCGAGGGAGAAGTATTCACGGGCCTCGGAGAGGGAGCCTACTACGTAACCAGACGTGGATATAGGAGGCAGTTCGTAAAGAAGCTGGGATTCGACCCCTATCCCGGAACTTTAAACCTGAAGCTGGTTTCTGAGGAGGCTTTGAGGCATAGGATGGAGCTTGAGACGCTTCCAGCAATAAAAATCAGCGGTTTTATGAATGAGGACAGAACCTTCGGCGAGGTTCGTTGCTACCCAGTTATGATTAATGAGGAGGTGCGTGGGGCAATAGTTATTGCCTCGAGGAGCCACTACGGGCCTTCCGTGCTTGAGGTAATTGCCCCCGTCTACCTGAGGGAGAGGTTTAACCTGAAGGATGGGGATAAGGTCAAGATTAGGGTTATTCCGACTTGGAGTATGGAGAAGGCACGCTAAGTGCTTTTCTTGTTTATGTTTTGCATCTTTGATATTATCAGGGAGGTCTTTACGTGGGGTATTCCTATTTTCAGCCTGACAACCTCTGCGTTTATGCCTAGCTCTTCTAGTTTTTTCCTCATTTCTTCTTCGTTGTGTTTTTGGTCGTAGCCTAGGGCGATTACGTCTGGCTTGACACGCCTGACTGTTTGGTAGAGGTCTTCTTCGTCTCCTAGTATTGCTAGGTCTACGGGCTTTAGTGCCGAGATTACCTCAAGCCTGTCCCTCTCGCTGTTTATCGGCTTTCTACCCTTCATACGCTCAACAGTCCTGTCCCTCGCAACAACCACAACCAACAAGTCCCCAAGCTTTTTCGCTTCTCGCAGAGTAGCCAAATGCCCTACGTGAACTATGTCAAAAACACCTCCAGTTAAGACGACCTTCAGGCCTCCCCTGCCCTCATCGCTCAAAACAAACCCGCCTGACCGCCCAGCAGAAACACTCTTAACAAGGTTCCCTGCTTCGAGTTCCGCCAGTTTTCTTTCGCACCACTCTCTACCCTGCTTCAGCATCCTGCTAACATCCTCAATTGTTGCGCAGCCCTTCTCCAGCTGCAGCAGGTAGACTGCTTTTAGGACCTCTTTGCTTTCCTCGCCGTTCAACGGGTTTCCCACCCTCTAATGGTTGTTTGGGGTTAAAGGCTTTACCTGTCTTTGGGCCAGGAGAATTTTGCTAGGTTTAGTATTCTTAGGGCGTCTAGGAGGCCCTCGCTGTAGGAGATTGCAATCAGGCTTGTTTGCACCTCCCCCTCCACAAGGAACCTCTTCGCATCCTCTAGGTAGCACTCAGCTAGACGAACAACCTCGTCTACCTTCTCGTCTAACCTCTGCTCGTTGCTTCTCAGCTGGATGAGTGCGTATTCAACGTTTCTTATGTATTTCCTCGCCAGTTCGGAGGGCTCTATTTCAGCCATCCCCTAACCCACTCCGGGGCCCCTGCTAGGGTTATGAGGGCTTCAGCTTCCATGAAGTGTAGTGAGGCTGGGAATATGAGTGTGTGGGGTGGCTGTCCGAGGTCTTCTCCCATAATTTCTCCTACGGAGCCCGCCCTAACGATTGGGTTTGGGGAGCCGGCACTCGCAACAGCGACAACCAACGTATTTAAGCCTACGGCACCGACCTTCGCTTTTTCCTCCGCCCTCAGAAGCACCTCTAGGGTGTCCCTCACAGTCATGTAGCGTCTCTCCTCCGCCTTCACATCCAACAAGCAGAGCGTATGCAGGTCTCTGCCACGATTCTCCAGAATTACCCTGAGAGGCGTTTCAGGATAGGACTCCATCTCGGGATAGGGTATAGTTACAGTCCTTCCAAACCTGTAGTTTTGCAGTCCTGAGAGGCTTATAGCGGCTGATATTATGGACGGGCCGTGAACTACGCTCGTTTTTATGCCCATTTTTTCAGCTCTTATGCGTAGGTCTATGTGGGTTGTTGCTATGAAGGGGTCTCCCGGGACGAGGAGAACCGTTAGGCCTTTTTCTGCTTCCTTTAGTATCTGTTTTCCCTCCTCTTCCTCCATCATTTTCCTCGAAACCAGCTTGATTGGCCTACCTACGAGCCTGCGTAGCTGTTCTAGGCGGAGGTTTGGCATGGGGTTTGTGTATAATTCTAGGAAGACGGCGTCCGCCCTCCTTGCGAGCTCCAGGCCCCTCAGGGTTAAGCCCTTTTCGTCGTGTAGGCCCAGGCCGACGAACACAAGTAGCCCCAACTTATATCCACACTAAGGATTGGCCGTAAAGCTTTAAGGTATGCGCTCTGCACGTTTAAGGCATCTTCGGGGAAGGCTGTGCGTGCCCAGAGAAGACGGGGATAAAAGTGGAGCTTTCGCAGTCTACTTAGATTTTTCCCTTTTACTCGTCATCAGTATCGGCGTCGGCGAGGTTATTTCGACCCCTGCTTTTCTCAGCGCTGTGAGGGCTTCTCTTAGGAGGCTGCTCCTGACCTTTATCAACTCTTTCGGGTTGTCTAGGTAGGCGTTCAGCTCGTAGACGACGTAGGCTGGCTTAACCTCCTTAACGAGCACGAAGGGTTGGTGCTCCCCGTCGTTGAGCAGCCCCTCCGTTTTTCTTACGGCGGACAGAAGTATCTTCTCCACCTCCTTTGGGTCCGCTTCGTGTTGCGTCGGTATGTCCACGTGGATTATTGGGTTCCATCTCCGGCTGTAGTTTGTGATTTCCCTGCTTAGCATGAGCAGGTGGGGTACGCTGATCAGCTCGTTCTTCACGCTCCTTATCCTCGTGAATATGTAGTCTATGTAGACTACCTCGCCGTAGGTGTCGCCTACTTTTACGAAGTCTCCGACCTTGTAGGGCTGGGTTGACCGTATCACCTCGTAGGCGATGATGTTCCCGAGAACCCCCGAGGTGAAGATTCCGACGAAGAAGCTGAAGAGGGCTAAGCCAACTGTTCCGAGGGTCTTCAGCATCCACTGCCCTATGCCTGGCGCCCATATCGCCACCAAGCCTATGAAGAACAGCGCATAGCCGACGAACCTCAGAGCGCTCGTAAACGTGTCCAGCGCAGATGCACGCCTCCTCTTCTCCCTAATGTAGAGCTTGAGAATAGGAGCGGCAACGGAATCCCTGAGAAACGGCGTCATGTACCTCTGGTAGTAGCGGTAGGCAACCCAAAGCGCCAAAGTCATCCAGAAGTT
>QMYG01000059.1 GCA_003662535.1 Candidatus Bathyarchaeota archaeon | reverse complement strand
CAGATAGACGAGTACGGAAACATAAACACAACCTACATAGGGAGCATGGACTCGCCCCTAGTCCGTCTACCCGGAAGCGGAGGCGGAAACGACATCGTCTCCTCGGCTGGGAGAATCGTCATAATAATGCGACACGAGAAGAGAAAATTCACGAAGACCCTCTACTACAGGACGAGCCCGGGCTACTTGGATGGCCCCGGGGCTAGGAAGCGTGTGGGGCTGATTGGCGGTGGCCCCGTCCTCGTCATCACGAACCTCTGCCAGATGGACTTCCACGAGGAGACAAAACGCATAAGGCTGAAGACAGTCCATCCCGGGGTTTCTGTTGAGCAGGTCTTAGAGAACGTAGACTTCGACCTGATAGTTCCTGAGCACGTGCCGGAAACCACCCCACCGACCTATAGGGAGCTGGAGATACTACGCTCCATAGACCCTGAGGGGCTCTACCTGCGTAGGGACTAGGAGGAGGCTCTCCTCTGCTGGAGAACTCCAACCAATTTTTCTATGAGCTTAGAGGCCATCGCCTCCTCCGACCATCTGCTCAGGTAGAAGATTAAGTATTCTATTTCCCTGCTCGTGAAGCCTAGGCTTGTAGAAGAGGCTGCCTCCTCAGCCTTCTCCAGCAGTGCCTCCAGAACAGCCTTCACGTCCCTATGAGTTTTTGTTAGGTGTTCGTCGCTGAATTCCACGTTTATTCCGAGGCTGGCCAGCCTCCTTCTGAGCTCTTCTGCGCTTATAAGCTCTTCAGACTCCTCGCCTTTCGGCAAGACTCCACCTCCCTTTATCTGGAGAAACCCGCATCACTATAAGCCTTTTTAATCCTCCGTAGGTGATGCACGCCTACACGTATTTAAGCTTATGCAGGAAAATCGAGGCGATTCTCAGCATTACGCATAGGGGCTACGGCTTGGGCGTGATAATGGCTGACGCAAATTCGCCCACCACTCTCCCTAAGCTGGACATACTTAGAGAAAGAATGGTAATTAAGGGGAAGCCCTAGACTCCCTACCACTAAGCTTAGAGCGGGGAGGAGGAACCCGTGAAGCTTAAGGTCTTCGTGATGGATGGATGCCCAAACTGCCCAGAGGCGAAGAGAATCGCTAAGGAGGTTGCTGAGGAGCTGGGCCTGTCCTACGTAGAGGTAGACATCGGGAAGCCCGACGGCCAAATCGAGGGGCTGATGCTGCAGATAGCCAGCACACCCAGCATCGCCCTAGAGGATGAGGTTCTCGTTCGTGGCAGGGTTCTCCCGAAGGAGGAGCTGATGAGAGAGGTTCTGCGGAGGCTTGAGCACCGAAATGATGATTAAGGGCTTCATAGAGCTTAGCCACGTAGACTGGGACAGAGCAGCAGCCGTCCTCTTTCTTCCCGGATGCAACTTCAGGTGCCCCTTCTGCCAGAACGTAGACTTAGTCCTACACCCAGAGAAGCTGAGGACAATCCCCATGGAGGAGCTGGAGGCCTCTCTCAGGTCAGCCATAATAGCACCCATGCAGGTCTACACCCAAGTCTACCAAGACATACTGCCGAACATCCCCGCACCATCCATGAAGGAGGGGCGACTAGGAATCAGCGGCGTGGTCATAACTGGAGGCGAACCAACAATACACAGAGACCTACCGGAGCTTTGCGCCTGGCTCAAAGAAATGGGCTTCCCAGTCAAGCTGGACACAAACGGAACCAACCCCAAGATGCTGGAAAAGCTCATAGGGGAGGGCCTCGTGGACTACATCGCCATGGACGTGAAGGCGCCCCTAGATATTCAGCATTATTCGAGGGCCACGAACGCAGATGCGGAAAGATTCCTCCCACTGGTCAGGCAATCGATAGGCCTCATCATGGAGACGGGCATACCACACGAGTTCAGGACAACCCTCGTCCCGACTATACATTCTCGGGGAGACGTTAAGCGGATATGCCAAGAGCTGAGGGAGTGCATGAGCTACGTCCTCCAAAGCTTTAGGCCTGGGGAGACGATAGACCCGAAGTTTTCAGACCTAAAGCCCTTCACCGTAGAGGAGCTTAATGCCTTCCTCCAAGAGGCTAGAAGCGTCATTCCACACGCCCATCTAAGGATTTAAATAACCAGCGGAAAACAATTCGTTCTTGAAGGTAGGCTTATGGCAGAGCGGGTCTACAGCTTCACAATAGACACTGAGGTCGCACCAGCCCTCATAGATGATATGTTCAGATACATGATTTACTACCAGCTACTGCCGAGGCCAGCAAACTTCACAAATATTGGCATGCTAACCCACGAGAAGGTTCCAATCCTAACCTTCACGCTCCTAGGCCCAGCAGGAACGTGGTTCGTCCACGTGAAGGTGATAGGCTCAACCCCCATACTTGTGGAGATGACGCCGACGCCGGGAACCCCGAGCACAGTTCTCGACGAACTTAAAGACCTCATAATCACGAGCATCCAGATTTTCGAGGAAAGAGTGAGGAGAACGACGCTCTACTTCGCTTGGACTGAGGAGGGCGTCCACCACCCGGAGGAGCATCCGAGGGCTAGGCAGCGCATCCTAGACAGCCTCTTCTCCGAGAGCATGCTCCTGCTCTTCATCATCTTCATGTCCCTTAGCTTGTTCATGTTCTGGATTCTCGGCCCCCTAACGCCGATAATGCTCATGGCGATACAGCTCCTGATGGTTCTCTACTCTGACAAGATAGTCCTCAGGATGGGTAGGTGGCGAATAACTGAGGAAAACCCGAACGTCTACCTGCTTCAGTATCACCTCCCCTACCCTGAGTATCGGCGTGTGGCTATGAGTTATGGGCCTAAGATTCTGGCTAGGATTAAGGATGAGATTTATCAGCTAACCCTCGGGAGGGGCAGGGAAATAGACTGTAAGGTGGCTCAGGAGGTCTTCCAGAAGTATGGAATCGCCTGCATACCAGAGCTGATGGTCGCAAAGAAGGTAGACGTCTACAGCTTGGTGAAGGAGGCTGCTAGCAGGTTCGGCCTACCAGTGCCTAAGATAACGATTTCGAACATCATGCTTCCAAACGCAGCAGCCGCAGGCCCAAGCCCGAGCAGGGGGACAATACTCATAACTACGGGGCTTCTGGTTCAGCTCGAGGAAGACGAAATCCTAGGCGTTCTAGGACACGAGTTCAGCCACCTGAAGGGGAGAGACCCCCTAGCGATGTTCGCACTCACGGCGGCGGAATACCTCCTGAGAATCTACGTGCTCTGGCCCCTAGCCGTCTACCTGCCCTTCATCTACTACTTCCTAGCCTTCAGCGCCGTCTACTTCATAGCCAAGTTCTTCGAGGCGAAGGCAGACCTAGAAGCTGCAAAAGTGATAGGAGAACCCCAAGTCCTAGCAGAAGCCCTACGCAAAATAGGCTTCAGAAAACTCCAATACGAAAAAATCCCCTCCTACAGAATCCAATCATGGCTCACTTGGGACCCGCACCCGCCGCTCTACTTCCGCATAAAGCGCTTAGAAAGCCTAAAAACGCCCATTAGGGTGAAGCACCTGCTACTACGCTCAGCCTTAGACTGCATCTCCGGCTTCCTGTCCACCTTCAGCTGAGCTTTGTATGCTGCTTAGTCTATGGTGGCTCTCCTGAACATGTAGACTGCTAGTAGGACGAAGGCTAGCGATGTTAGTGCGAGCGTTGTGAGGTCTAGCCATAGTGGTAGACTGCCTATTCCTACGAGAGCTTGTCTTCCGGCGTCCACGCCGTAGGTCAGTGGGTCTAGCATGGCTAGGGGCTTCATCCACTTGGGCATGGAGCTTACCGGGAAGAAGACCCCGCTTAGCAGTATCGCAGGCATGGATATGAAAGTGTTTATGAGCTGGAAGCCCTCCATGCTCGTCATTCTCGAGCCTATCGCTATCCCAAGGCTTGTGAAGCTCAAAGCCACGAGAAACATGACCAGCATCATGGCTGGAAGCCCATAAACCCTCATTTTTGGGGCAATTGGCATGGCGACGACGAGAATTATTGTGCCCTGCAGTATCGCTATAGTCGAATCCCCCAGGGCCCTGCCGAGAATCGTGGCCTCCCTCGGCACAGGTGCCACGAGCACCTCCTTCAGGAAGCCGAACTCCCTGTCCCATATCACGGCTATTCCCGCCATGAAGGATGCGAAGAAGACGCCCATGAGGGCTGCTCCCGGCGCCAAGAAAGACGGGTAGTCCACGCCTGCTGTTATGGCGGGCTGCGGCCCCCTCGCCGCAGAGGCCCAGCCCAGGCCGAACAGAGAAAGCCAGAGCAGGGGCTGAACGATTGAGCCGACAACCCTAGACTTCGCCCTGAAGAAGAGCTTCAGCTGCCTCACCCACATGACGTAGACAGCTATGAGAGCCTGACCAGCCTCCGTGCTTGCGCTCATCTGTGTGGTGCACCCCCTCTAGGCCTCATCGTCATGCGCACATGGTCGAAGAAGCTGGCCTTCTCGTCCCTCAGCCTCCTGCCAGTAAGCCTGAGGAAGACATCCTCTAGCGTTGGGCTGTGATATGTGATTTCGTCGATGTCTATTCCCAGCTCACGGGCCTTCCTAAATATGCGTGGAATTGCCTCAGGCGCCCTCTTCGTGGCTACTGCTATGGTTCCGTCGTGGTAGACGTGGACGCTATCCGCTAGGGCTTCACGCCTGAGAAGCTCTGCGAGGGCCTCGCCGTCGCCCCTCGTCTTTACGTAGACTATGTCGCCTCCAACCAGGCGCTTAAGCTCCTGAGTGTTTCCCGAGGCGATTATCCTGCCGTAGTCTATGATGGCTATCCTGTCGCAGAGGCGTTCAGCCTCCTCCATGTAGTGCGTCGTCAGGAAGATTGTGATGCCCTCCTCGTCCCTGAGCTTCCTTATGTAGCTCCAGAGGTGGAACCTCGTCTGTGGGTCAAGCCCTAGGGTTGGCTCGTCTAGGAAGAGTATTTCTGGACTGTAGAGGAAGGCTCTGGCAATCTCGAGCCTACGCATCATCCCCCCGCTGTAATACTTAACGAGAGTGTCAGCCCAATCGGTAAGCTCGACAAACTCCAGCATCTCCTCTATGCGGTTTTTCAGCTTTCCAGAGGGGATGCCGTAGATTCTGCCGTGAAGCCACAGGTTCTCTCGGCCGGTCAGCCTCCTATCT
>QMYG01000058.1 GCA_003662535.1 Candidatus Bathyarchaeota archaeon | reverse complement strand
GCAACCGAAAGCCTCGTGATTCTCAGAGGCTTCCCGTAGAGGTCTGGGCGCCCCCTGAGGTCTTCTACGGGTGTGAAGCCCGCAACTGCGAGGGCTAGGCCCCGTGTCCCAAGCCTTAGCGGTGCGAGGTGGCTGTCCACGATGAGCACGCCCAGATGCTTGCCTGTCCTGCGTTTAAGCTCCTCGTGGATTCTCCAAGCCTCAGACCAGGGCCTCTCAGGCCAAAGAGCCACATAGCCCATTGGTGCGTTCTTCCTGTCTATTCCCGCATTAACCGTGAGTATCCCATCCTTAAGCGTGAGCAACGCACCACTCACACCACCATAGACCATGTCAGCCTCTCTAAGGACTAGTTCTGCAAATTCTGGCTCTAAACCATATTTTTCTGCGATTTTCTCCGCATTCTGTGAAGCCCTTATTGTGGACAGAGCGACTATTCTTCCTTGAATTATTGAAAGAGCCTTAGAGGATATGGCGAGCACGTCTCCGTCAATCAGCTTTATGTCCATGCTTTGGAGTGCCTTCAATGCGATGGAGACGAGGTCGTCGCCCCGCCTTATTCGCCTAGTTTTTATTGGGTAGACGTGCATGATAGGACATCTCCCCTTTCTCCTAAAATGCTCACGGCTTCGGAGGGGGTGGCAGAAGCTCGTAGAGAACCAGCCTCGCACCCACATAGACCTCCCTATGAGGAGCCTTCGGCGGGCCCGGCGGAATCTCCCCCGGATGGCCAGGCATAGGCGACGGTTTCCCCGGGGATTCAGCCACCCTCCAAGATATGAGGTAGACGTGCTTATACTGGCTCCACAGTTCCGGCGTGAACTGCCGTGATACAGGCCTGTCTAAGACGTATTCAGTCCAGTAGCGGAGCCGCCAAGGGGCGATGACTGTGGATTCCTGCTTGACGAGGGGGCTCATGTTCTTTAGGTCGTGGTATTCTGCCATGCTTATGCAGGGTCTTATGTGTGCCGCCATTCCTAGGAATTGTGGAATCATGGCTAGCAGTAGTAGCACGGAGAGTGCTGCGGCGCCCACGCTGTGTCCCCCAGCCCTGTCTACGAGCAGGGCTAGGATTATCGAGGCTGGTATGAAGGTCATGAGGGTGAACCTCCAGAGCCACTTCGCCGGTATGAAGGGCAGGATGAGGGCTAAACCAACGATGATTGCCGTAAGGAGCAGGGGGGACGCCTCGTCCTTCCTTACGAGGAGGTAGACTGCGAGAACCAGGCCAGAAGCCAGCAGTGGCAGGGTGAGTGTCTGCATGGGCGAGAGCAGGACAAGCGGGAACCTTTGTCCCCATTCGGGCTGGCTGTAAATCAGCTCCTCTATGAAGGCTTCCCCCTTAAAGAAGTCTGAGAAATAGCCATAGAACAGGAGTATAGCAACCGCCACGAAGACGGAGAGGAAAACTAGGTGGAAGGCGAGAACTTTCATTGCTTCCTTGGCTCTATTCCTGACAATAACCGCATATAGAACTGGGTAAACAAGCAGCACGAAGAGGGCGACGCCGAAATCCAGTATGTGCGTCAGTCCCGTGAGAATTAGGAAAAACAGCGAAGGTGGAGCGCCCCTCAGCCCCCTCCTCGACACTGCGACGTGAAGAGCATAGATAAAGGCCATTAGGAACAGGCAGCCCACAGCGTTTTTCATCAGGTCTCCCATAAGCCTGAGGTATTGGGGGGAAAGCAGGTAAGCTAAGGTGCCAGCTGTGGACGCAACAGCATTCCTCGTCGAATCTCTAAGTAGCAGGTAGACAGGTATCGCCGCCAACGATGTGAGGAGCGCAACCCCGACCTTCACTCCGAGCGTTATGTCCCCGACGAGCTTCGAAATCGCCCAGAAGGTGTAGAAGGCTAGTGGTGGGTCTCCGTAGCGCAGCACGCCTGTTCGTTCGATGCTTCTCACCTGTATGAGGTAGTAGGCGCCGTCTATCCCGTAGATTAGGGGGTGTCTGGTGAGTATGGCGAGGTATATGAGGAAAAAGACGGCTGCTAAAGCGACTGGAATTATTAGCGTCCATCCGCTTGGTCTGTGCTTCTCCTCATTTTGGCTCGCCATAGCCCCCTAATACTGCTATTTTACGCAGTATTCAATCTTTGCGTCTACGCCAAACCACTTTGAAGTTCTCCAGTTTCGCCTCCACGAGGCCCCGGCCGAGCAAGTGCGCCAGATGCCCCTTAATCGTGGTAGACGCCAACAGGTATTGGAGCATAACACCCTGAACACCCATCCCCCGAGCCACCTTTGAGACGACCTCCTCAGTCGAAAGCGGCATATCTAGGCTGTTCAGCACAGCCTCCTCCACAGCTTCGACACGACTCACATAAAAGTCTACGTGTTGCCTCAGGTCTTCACGCCAGATAACCCTGTCATGCCCTATAATGACCGCATCAACGCCAAGCTTTAACAGGCTGTTCGCCGAGTTCACGGTTTCCTCTGGGTCGATGTAAAAAGGTATGGCGTATTTCTCTAGGGTTTTCCTCGTGAAGAGGGCGTCCCCGGCGTAGAGGACGTTATCTGGCGTGATTATCCCTATCTGGGCTATGGAGTGGCCGGGCAAAGAAACAATTTTGAGCTTTACGCCCTCAATGCTTATTTCTCCCAGCTCTAATGGGTGGTTTACTCGGCAGTTATCTCCGAGGAGTAGGCGTATTGTGGCGTCTTTCGGTGGGTATGCCAGTCCGTAGAGGCTTCTCAGGTGAAGCTCAGGCCTCTCAATATAAGGGATTTCCTCCCTCGGGGCGTATATTTCCGCACCAGTCCTCCTAGAGATAAGCCTGTTCCCACCGCAGTGGTCTGCGTGGCAGTGAGTATTTATCACCGCAACGAGTCTCCAGCCACGCCCCTCAATAAGTTTTAGGGCTTTTCTGGCGTTGTCTCTGCCGAAGCCGCTATCAATTAAGATGCACTTGTCTCCCCAGTGGTAGACGCCCATGTTCGTAGGAGCCAAAAACACGCATGAACCGCCAACAATCTCCACAAACTCCATAGCAGGCTCCCCGACACGCAAACAAAGGTAGACAGCCACCTAATAAGCCCTATACCATCTTTAACGCTGAACGCCCACTAACCGCAGTGAAGTCGTCATGCGTTCCACACAAAACATCAGGCATATTTCCATGTTCCGAAAATTTTTTATAGGAACAACGCCGCCATCCTAAGGCAACGTGGAGGTGGGAAGTATGCAGGCGACCTACGGAGGTGCAGGGAATGGCGGAAACCACGCAAACCATAGAGACCAAGGTCTTTGGAGCGCCTCTGAGCTGGATAGCGCTGTCAGCGGCCATCATCGCTGCCACGTCGCTGATTCCAGCGTTCCCCTATCCTGAGGGCGGCGGCTTCGACGCCCTAGCAGCCCACCTGATTCCCCTGTTCGCCCTAATTCTCGGCCCCTGGGCCGGATGGCTCGCAGCAACAATCGGCGGAATTATCGGCATGTTTATCTGCCCGCCAGCCTATATCATGGGCTTCCTAACGGTTGTAGACAACAATATGGCCGCCGCCTACACGATGGGAGCCGTCGCTCAGGATAGGTGGAACTGGACGAAGAAGCTCTACATACCCTTCTGGATAAGCCAAATCGCCATCACAAACATCGTCCCCTACTACTGGCCAGGCCCACCAAAATACAGCCCAGTCATACAGCCAGAATACTTCCTGTCATACCTGCCATGGCTCATCTGGTTCCCCATCTACCTAACACCGCTAGGCCTAAAGAAAGTCCCAGAGTGGCTGAGGAGCGACAACCCGAAGAAGCTCTTCATGGGCGTCTGGCTGGCGCTTGCAATGCAGTCGGGATGCTGGTACTACACTTGGTGGTGGATATACAACGTCGTCTTCGCCTACCCATGCCTCGTGAACCTGCTCCAAAACGTCTACTACTACAGCTGGATATGGTACCTGAAGAACACGCTGCTGACTCCGCTCTACGTAGCGGTGATAAGGGCGCTGAAGAGGGCAGGCGTCGAGAAGGTACCGGGCTCGGTGCTGTAAGGCTCAGGGGTGAGCAGAAATGAACGGCAAGAAAATCGCCCTACTACTAGCCATAATAGGCGTAGTCATGATTGCCTACGGAGCCGCCTCAGCAGCCCCAACGGCGAAAGAGCACTCCTACGTGGTCTTCGGCATACCTGTGGGCACGAAGGGCTTCTGGTTCACGATACGCATGTGGGACCCCTTCACTAACGAGGTCTACGACTACCCGATTTGGTTCAGCGTTCCCGGCTTCGCCTTCAGCGTGGGCCTGGCGCTGCTGAGCTTAGCCTACATCCTCTGGAGGCGTGGCTAAGAGGGAGGCGGGGAGCCTTGGTCGTCAAAATCCAGAACCTCTCTTTTATCTATACAGGCGGGGAGAAGCCCGCCTTGGAGAATGTAAGCTTTGAGGTTGAAAGGGGCGAGTTTTTAGCCATTATGGGTGAGAATGGGGCTGGAAAGACCACGCTCTGCCTACACCTAAACGGACTCATACCACACACAGTTTCAGGCAAGATGTCGGGCCACGTCTACGTAGACGGCTTAGACACGAGGAAGCACGGCCCAAGCACACTCGCTAGGATTGTGGGCATGGTCTTCCAAGACCCAGACATGCAGCTCATCTGCCCAACAGTCCTCTCGGAGGTCGCCTTCGGCCCAGAAAACCTAGGAATCCCACGAGAGGAGATAGAGGCCCGTGTGGAGTGGGCGCTGGAGGTTACAGGGCTGTCGGAGCTGAAAAACAGGTCTCCAGACACGCTTTCAGGAGGCCAAAAACAGTGCTTAGCAGTTGCGGCGGCCCTAGCCATGAACCCGAAAGTCCTAGTTCTGGACGAGCCTACAAGCCAGCTCGACCCAATAGGGACGGAGATGGTCTTTTCGCTGCTTAAGAAGCTGAGAGACGAGCATGGGAAAACAATCGTTGTTGTGACGCACAAAAGCGATTTTGTAGCTGAGCTAGCTGACAGAATCCTAGTCCTTCATGAGGGTAGACTGGTCTTGGAGGGCTCACCAAGCGAGGTGTTCAGCGAAGCAGAAACGCTTGACAAGATAGGAGTCCCTGTGCCGCAGACAGCCAGAACCCTCAGAGCACTCGGAGTCGAGAGCCCCCCTCTAGGCTTCGGTCAGGCGTCGAAGCTC
>QMYG01000057.1 GCA_003662535.1 Candidatus Bathyarchaeota archaeon | reverse complement strand
TTTCCTCCTCCGTAAGCGCCGGAGAGAACCGTATCTCTTCCACTGCGTCCGCTATGCTCAGGCCGTAGACCACCGGGTAGTCGGAGCCGAAGAGAACCCTGTCTAGGCCCGTGGCTTGCCTGATTGCCTCCACGTAGGGCCTCTCCCTGAGCAGGTAGGGGACCGCTGCTACGTCGAACCAGACGTTGCTGTATCGTCTACCAACCTTGAGGGCGTCCTCGAACCATATCCCCGGGAACCTCGAACTGTAGGCTCCCATGTGGGCGAGGACTACTGGCACATCTCGGTACTTCTTGAGAATCGGCTCTAGGAGTTCTGGCCTGGCGCTGTCGCAGAGGGCTGGAATCTCCCATATCCCCGGGTCGCACCCTGTGTGGTAGACGATTATCCAGTTTTCAGTCCTGCAGAACTCAAAGATTTGCTCGAGCCTCCGCCTATCACGGTTTGGGCTGAACATTTGTAGCGTCGGCAGGAGCTTTATGCCTTTTAGGCCTAGGTGCTTGACCTGCTCTAGGCCCTCCTCGACTTCACTCCTGCTCCTAGCGGGGTTCACGGAGCCGAAGCCGACGAACCTTCTGGGATGACGCCTAACAAGCTCGGCTACACGCCTATTAGGCGTCCTAGCGAGACGAAGAATCTCCCTAGCAGAATCGAGGGCACGGAGGTCCCAGACGCCATAGTCTACCAGCGTGTAGGTGAAGGGTCTACCATTAATTGTCCTATCTAACGCTGATGGGTCCACGTCTACTGCTAGGAGGACGCAGAGTTCGACGCTGGCTGAGTCCAGCTCCTGCAGGAGTTTCTCGTCTTCGAGTGTGGGAAGAGGATGGACGTGGAAGTCTATGACCTTGCCGGCCATGCCCAGAAAATATGGTCGGAGAAGCGATATAAGAAGGGCGGTGTGGAGGCCTATTCCCCGGCAATAGCCCGTTCCACGGCTTCCCTGATGATATACTGGGACTTGTGGAGTATCGTGTCCCCTATCTCGGGGTCGTTCTGCATGCTCGCTAGGCAGGGGTAGACGTGGTGCGCCTTGGCCAGCTCCTCCCACAGGGCTTCCCTCGGCTCTACGGGGACTCCGACCAGCTTCTCCGCAATATACCAAGTTGAGCCGCAGGGAGAGCCCCTAACCACGTCCACACGCCTAATCACGCCGTCTTCAACCCTAATCTTCAGAACAGCTCTCCCAAACTGCTCCGCAAACTCGTCTATGTAGGGGTTCCCAACCTTGTCTAAACCGCATAGGGGCTTCGGAAAGACGCAGGCTATTCCCGCCTCCTCCATTTCCTCGCTCATCTGGCTTCTTAGGCCCGGGGGAACCCAGTTCGGGTCGTCCACAGCGATTATGGCTGCCTTCGCTCCAGCCTTCTTAGCTATGGAGGGGACGAGGCTCTGAAGCTCGCTTGGAAGCCCCAGCGACAGCACGAGGTCGCATTCAGGGATTCTCGGCGGCAGGTAGCCCTCTAAGGCGTCCACGTCGTCCAGCAGGGCCTCTATTGGAGGAACCTCGGCGAACCCGTGGACCCCAACAATCCAGTGGATGAAGCCACGCTTGCACATGTTCTCGATGATGCGTCTACCATACTCATCCCCCTTCATCGTGAGGGCGAATATCCTAACCATAAGCCACCGCCAATAAGTGCTACGAAAAGAGGGGCTAAATAAAGCTGGCCAGGCATATTCAACAAGCCAACGGGCAACGGGAAAAAGCAGAGCAAACAGCGGATGAACCATCTAAACTTCAACCCTCAGGTTTTCATCGTATAGGTAGACGGAGGAGTCCTCTGGGTTGTAATACATGCCTATCGCCCTCACATCCACCCCAAGTTGAAGAGCCTCTAGGAGCAGCTTCCTCAGCTCGGGGTCGGCTGAAGCATTAGGCCTAAAGCTGTCCACCTCGGGTAAAGCCGCTATGAAAAGTATGCAGGACCTGCCTCCAGCCCTCACATTACTAATCAGAGCCTTTACGTGCTTCCTCCCCCTTTCAGAGGGGCTGTCGGGATACATCGCATAACGCCCCTCCCTCAAAACAGCGCTCTTCACCTCGAGGTAGACGTGGCTCCCACCGCAGTCGAGGAGGTAGTCTATAAGCGACTTGCCGAGCCTAGCGTTCCTCCTCAAAATCCTGCACCCAGCCAGCCAAGAAATAAACCGCCTCTCCACGGCCTTCTCAAAGGCCTCCATCTGGAGCTGGGTATCAACAACAGCCCCAAGTCCCCGCTCCTCGACGGCGAACAACTTGTAGTCCGTCTTCCCAGACTCCCTCTTTAGGCAGAACCCCCTCCTCCCCTTAACGAGAAGCTCAAAAAGCCTGCCAGTATTATTTATGTAAGCCAGACGAGCCTCGCCGCCAACAATAACCCTAACAACAAACCTATTAACACGCTCCACAATAAAACACTCGACGGGAGGGCCAACCCTAAGCAGTCTCCTAGCGCCACCCAACAGAACCACCCAAACACAGTAGAACTCCCTTCAAGCCAAAAACAAAATAAAAGGGGGACGGAGATAGGCAATCATCGACCCGTCTACCACCAGACCGAGTTAGCTAGGCGGTTCTCCACAGTCCATGAACGCTACAATACTCCCTCGCCAAAACCCTCTCAGCCCTTATCTCAAACTCAGCCTCAGGCTTATCCCCCGGCTTTAGGAACTTCCTGCAGTATTTTCCATCCGCTATTATTTCAATCCATTCTATGTAGTGGTTTTCCTCCATTGGATGGGGGACTGAGCCAACCTTCACCCTGAACCCTGTGGCTGTGCGTTCTATGACCGGGACGTGTTTCTCGAGTCCAGCCTCCTCCCTCTTCTCCATGAGGAGTTCCATAGGCTGGCCGCAACAAACTAGGGTTCCAACTCCAGAGTGAAGAACCTCCACGATGTTTCCGCAAACATTACACCTATACACCTGCTTTTGTTCCGTCAAGTTTCTCGCCTCCAAACAAGCCCTCCTAAAGCCATAAGATATCCATGCGCTCCTCAAAAAGCCTCGCCGCAAATCTCAATGTTTTTTGCTTATTTAGCATAAGATTTATAGCTTTGGTTCAGATATTTAAGCTTGTGGTTCGAATTTCGGACTTGAAACTCCTACAAATACTCAGGGAAAACTCGAGAACCCCGCTGGTTAAGATAGCTCGGGTCCTCGGCGTGAGCGAGACTGCGATCAGGAAGAGGCTGAAGAAGCTTGAGAGCGAGGGCGTGATTAAGAAGTATACTGTTGTGGTTGATCCTAAGAAGATTGGCTTCGAGGCTGTCGCCTTTATTGGGGTAGACACGAGGCCTGAGAACTACTTGGCGGTTTTGGAGATGCTGAAGGGGCGTGAGGAGGTCGTAAGCCTATATTCCACGAGCGGGGACCACATGATACTCGCCGAGTGCTGGTTCAGGAACTCGGAGAAGCTTTCCGAGTTCATAAGGGAGCTGGAGAAGGTAGACGGCATAACCCGCATATGCCCTGCGATAATATTGGAGAGGATTAAATAGAAACATTTTTATCTTAGTATCTTAGATTCTTAGGTAGGTATATGTAATGTGCGGGCCAGGCCGATGCCTATACGGAAGAAGCGCAGCAAGCATCCCCCTAAGAGGACTGCTAAACCTAGCGATTCTCTGCGTGATTAAGCAGAAACCAACCTACGGGGGAGAAATACACCAAAAACTTAAAGAAGACTTCGGGATAACCGCACCAAGGCCCCTGATATACACGCTCCTCAGAAGGATGGAGAAGAACGGCCTAGTCGCATCCACTTGGGATATTAGGGAGAGCGGGCCTGCGAGACGCATCTACACAATAACCGAGGAGGGTTTAGAATTCCTCAACAGCTCGGTTGAAGGCCTTAAGAACGCCGTTAAGGTTATTAGGGCGATTGTGAGGGCTGTTGAGGAGGCGTAGAGCATGGTAGACGTTATAGTTGCTGAGGGCCTAACCAAGAGGTTCGGCAGGCTCACAGCCGTGGACGGAGTCAGCTTCAGGGTAAAGCGTGGGGAAATTTTCGGGTTCCTCGGCCCAAACGGCGCAGGAAAAACGACAACAGTAAGAATGCTGATCGGCATCCTTCCGCCGGACGGCGGAAAAGCCGAGGTGCTGGGCCTCGACGTGCAGGAGAAACCCGTAGAGGTGCGGAAACGCATCGGAGTCGTCCCAGAGGCCTCAAACGTCTACCTAGACCTAACAGTCTGGCAAAACCTCATGTTCATGGGCGAACTCTACGGAGTTCCACAGTCGGTGAGAAAGGCAAAGGCTAAGGAGCTTCTCGAGTTCATGGGGCTCCTAGAACGGAGAAGCGAGAAAGCTGGTAGACTGTCTAAGGGGCTGAGGCAGAGGCTCCTCATCTGCATGGCGCTGATGCACGAGCCGAGCCTCCTCTTCCTCGACGAACCAACAAGCGGACTGGACGTGCAGAGTGCACGACAAATAAGGCAAATGCTCCAAAAACTGAACAAAGAAGGCGGAACGACAATCTTCCTAACAACCCACAACATGTGGGAGGCCGAGGAGCTCTGCCACAGAATCGCAATAATAAATCACGGGAAGCTCGCCGCAATCAACACGCCGGAAGAGCTGAAAGCAACCTTCACACGCCTAAGGACTATGGAAGTACAGTTCGACAGGCCAGCCTCAGCGGATGAGCTGTCAGCCATCCTAAACTGTGAGGTGGACTATGCGGGGAACAGGTGCAAAATACACGCTGAGAACATAAACGACGTCATCATTCAAGTCGCAGACTACGCAAGGAGCAGGGGGCTGAAAATACTGAACCTGAACGTGCTGCAGCCCAGCTTGGAGGACATCTTCCTAGAAATCATCAGAGGAGGTGGGGCTGGTTGAGGCAGAGCCTAGCCAGGGCCTGGGCCATCGCAAAGAAGGACATACGCATATACTACCTGAAGGGCCCCGTAGTCATCTTCGGGCTACTACTCCCCCTATTCCTTTACCTAGCCTACGCAATGGGAAGGAGTATGGCCCCGGAGGAGGCTGTTTCAAGCATAATGACCATGACCGTCTTCTTTACGTCTACCGCCGTAGGCCCGGTAATAGCGCCTTGGGAGACACGCTCAAGAACCTTCGAGAGGCTAGTCTCTGCACCTGTGAGCATGGCCGACATACTCCTCGGAGACGCCGTCGCCTCGATAATCTTCGGAGTCCTAATTACAGC
>QMYG01000056.1 GCA_003662535.1 Candidatus Bathyarchaeota archaeon | reverse complement strand
GGTAGGGCGGAAAGTATAGAGGGCGTCCCGTCTATGATTGAAGAGACGCTAAGAGAGATGGATTGGTTAGAGTAGGTCGTAGATTTCTCCGCTTTCTATAAGCGCTATTTCTATTTTATTTGGGTTCGGTTCGAATTCGTAGATTTCGTATTTTTCCATGTAGAAGCCTGCGTTGATCGCCCATAGGTACCAGTTTATTAGGGCTTCTTTTATTGTTGCGTTTGGGCCTAGGATTACGGTTTTTATCTTGTTTCTTTTTGGCCATCCCGGGACGTAGAAGTCTAGCATGTAGTAGCCTGTTTGGTTTTTGAGGAGTGTGGATGCGTGGGTTGTTGGTTCTCCGTGTCTTATGCCGTAGAAGCCGACGAGCCAGACCTCTTCTCCGGGCTTCTGGTGGTATTTCAGGAGGAAGGTTCTTAGGGCTGCGATGTCCCCGCAGTCTCCCGTTTTTCTCGTGATTGTGCTGTTCGGCGTGGACATTCCGAAGGGGCTTTCAGGAACCTGCACATACTCGAAGACGACGAACCTCTCCAAGAAGGTCTGGACTTTCTCCGGCGTGTCCAACATTTCGATGAGCCACTGCGAGTCGTTCCAGTCGTTCCAAGAGAAGGGGTCTACCTCTAGGGCGACCTCGTCCGCGTTGCTCGCCCCATCCGAGTCAGCGTCCCCCTCCACTGCCAGCCTGAAGGAGCCGTTCGCCCACTCGAGCAGGTCTCTAGCCAGTTCCGGGTTTTTCGTGTAGAGTTGCAGTGCGTAGTCTACGATTTCTCCCTGATAGGGTGTGTGTTGTGCGTATTCCCTGTCGAATTCCTCCGCCTTTTCCTGCGGCATGCCCGCCTTTATCAGGTGGCCTACCTCGCAGTGGAGCGGGCTCCTCCGCTCCATCAGGACGACTTCGTGGTAGTTGTCCCAGCCGTCTGGAGGCTCGGCGTTGAGGGCCTCCGCCTGGCCGTAGACCGCCTGTTGGACGCTGTGCGTCTCGTTGAATATGAGCCAAGTCGTTTCAGCGTCTGTGGCGTGCATCTCAGCCAGCAGGAGCCAAGTCTGGTTGCACCCGACTCTGGCTAGTCCACGCCACTCGGAGATGAAGCGTCCATACTTCGAGACGAAGTCCTCTGCTATCGTCTCAGCGTCTTTTATGCCTTTCTGTCTCAGGTGTTGTGCTATGTATTGTGTTCTTTGCTCTTTCAGCCTCGCTTTTTCCGTTGGGAGGTAGACTGTGAAGTAGTAGGTTAGAGTTGATGCCGCCAGAACTATGCACAGTGCGAGTGCCATTTTTACCTCTTTGTTCAACCCGGGCTACCTGAACAGCCTTTAGGCTTTGCGTGGATTAAAGTCTTGCCTTATGGCCGCATAAGTGATAATTAGTTGTTGCGCAGATTCCTCTTTGATGAGGGCTTGATTCAGGCTGACTTGGTCTTACTTAATGCGAAAATATACACGATGGAGCCAAGCAGGCCCACCGCCTCCGCCCTAGCCATTCTAGGAGACCGCATAATCTACGTCGGAGACAGCGACGGGGCTAGACAGCTCGTCGGCCCAAAAACAAAAGTGGTAGACTTGGAGGGGAAGACCGTCATTCCTGGCCTGATAGACACGCATGTCCACATGATGAGCTTCGGCAGGTCTCTAGGATGGGTGGACCTCCGTGATGCCCGCTCTGTAAGCGAGCTTGTCTCTAGGCTTAGGGAGCGTGCCGAGTCCACGCCTGCTGGGAGATGGATAGTCGGCTATGGCTGGGACCAAGAGCGCTTCGTGGAGCGTCGCTACCCGACAAGGTGGGACTTGGACGAGGCTTCCGAAGAGCACCCCATAGTCATCTACAGGACTTGTTTGCATCTCTGTGTTGCGAATAGCCTGGCCCTACAGCTGGCTGGCATCAGCCGTGAAACACAGCCTCCGGAAGGCGGCGTGATAGAGCTTGACGAGACGCTGGGCGAGCCTAACGGCGTGTTGCGGGAGACCGCTATGGAGCTTGTGCGTAGGGCGATTCCTAGGCCCTCGTTGGAGGAGGCGGTGGTAGACGCTGAAAGGGCTTGTAGGGAGGCTGTAAAGCACGGCCTAACAAGCGTCCACTGGATAATGGAGGATCCCATAGAGCTTCGTGCCCTTCAGAGGTTGAGGGCTGAGGGCCGCCTACCCCTAAGAGTCTACGCCATACTGCCTGTAGAGCTGGCTGGCAGGCTCTCCGAGCTTGGCATAGAAATGGGCTTCGGAGACGAATGGCTGAGAATCGGGGCTGTCAAGCTCTTCTTAGACGGCTCTCTCGGAGCTAGGACGGCCGCCCTAAAAGAGCCCTACAGCGACAAGCCTGACACCTCCGGCAGGCTCCTGTATGGGTGGGAGGAGCTTAGAGACCTAGTGTTGGCTGTGCATAGGGCCGGGCTTCAGCTCGTGATGCACGCCATAGGAGACAAAGCCATAGAAATGGCCCTCTCAGCCCTAGAAAACGCATTAAACGAGTATCCTAGTCCGCACAGGCACAGAATTGAGCACGTCTCAGTCTTGAACGAGCATCTTTTGTCGAGGATGGCGAAGCTCAAAGTGTTGGCTTCCGTTCAGCCCCACTTCGTTGTTTCAGACTTCTGGGTTGATAAGCGCCTTGGGCCTAGGCGTGTCAGGTGGGTTTACGCCTTTAAGTCGCTGCTCAAGGCTGGAATAAGCGTCTCAGCTGGCTCAGACTGCCCAGTTGAGCCGATAAACCCCTTTCTTGGAATAGAAGCTGCAGTAAACAGGAAGGATAACCCCGAAGAGGCCCTAAGCGTTGAGGAAGCCCTACGCCTATACACGATAAACGCCGCCTACGCATCGGGAGAAGAAAACCTGAAAGGAAGCATAGCGCAGGGAAAGCTGGCAGATTTCGTGATACTGGATGAAAACCCGTTTAGCGTTGCTCCTGAGAAACTTGGCGCAGTGTGCGTTTTGGCGACAATCGTTGGGGGTAGGCCTGTCTACCTGAGGGAGAGTGCAGGGTTTGAATTCTAGGTTCATAAACTCCAGTAGGCTGACTGTATTTTCCTGACTTCCTTCAGGACTTTCCATCCCTTGGCTTTTATGGCATGTAGGTTTAGGGGTTGGGTGTCCCATAGTTTTGGGGTTAGTCCAGCCATCGCTGAGATGTCTGCGGTTACCATCATCGCCACGAACTTTAGGTTGTATCCGCCCTCTAGGACTGCGACGAATCTGCCGGAGCAGAGCTCTTCCGCCAGCCGCAGGACTTTCTTTATTGCGGCTAGTTGGCCCCATGCTGTGAGGCCCAGCCTCCCAATTGGGTCTCTGTGGTGGACATCCAGCCCGACTGATGCGAGGATGAATTCTGGCCTGTACTGCTTTGCAATTGGCTCGACAATCCATTCTAGGGCTGTTAGGTAGACGGTGTCTCCTGTGGACTGGGGGAGCGGTATATTCACCGTGTAGCCTTCGCCGTCCCCCTCCCCGACCTGCCAGCTGAACCCTGCGCCCGGGAAGGTCTGCGGGTTCTGGTGCAGGCTCACGTAGAGGACGTCGCCTGTCCTGTAGAAGATTTCTTGGGTTCCGTTTCCGTGATGTGCGTCCAAATCGACAATCAAAACACGCCTTAGGCCTCTCCTCCTCAACAGGTGCATCGTGGCTGAAGCCACGTTGTTAAAGAGGCAGAACCCGCAGGCGTAGTCCACGCCGGCGTGGTGCCCCGGAGGCCTGCAAAGGACGAAGGCGTTCCTGCAGGAGCCTTCCAAAACCATGTCTACGGCTGTTATCGAGGCGCCCACAGCCCTAACCGCCACGTCAAAACTACGGGGAGAAACAAAGGTATCACCCATATCCACGGGGCCGCCTCCCATTCTGCACCTCCTCTCGATGAAACGGACATACTCCTCGTCGTGAACCAGCAGGACATCCTCCAAGCTCTGCCTCTTCGGCTCGACGAGGACGCAACTTTCAGAGTTGAGGATTCCGCTTCTACGCACATAAGCCATTATTGCCTCTAGGCGCTTCGGGCTTTCCGGGTGGCGTCTACCAGGCCTATGCTCAAGGAAGAGCGGCGTGTAGAGTATGGCTGTTTTCAAGGCCCACCAGCCTCGGAGACCTCCACGAAGACTTGGTGCAGGTATTCCCTAAGCTTTAGCCCCCTCGCCTTGGCGAGCCTCCTCAAAACGCCGTAGACGCCAGTTGCATACTGCACAGCCTTCTTCTCCCTGTCAGCTATCTCGCTTGGCAAGCCGAGCCTTTTGGCGGTTTGCCTCAAAATCCACTTCCTGACGCCGCCCCTTATCTTCAGCTCAGGCGGGATGGAAAGGGCTAGCTGGACGAGGCTCCAGTCCATGTAGGGGAGCAGAAGCTCCACACCCGCCGAGGCGCAAACCTTCTCGTCTCTGGCGAAGTTCTCCTCAGGGGACTTGGCCACATCCTCGAAAAGAACCCTGACAAGGGCTTCAGCACCACGCTCCCTGTAAACCCTCAAGTGGCGGTGGTAGCCCGCAAAAAGCTCGTCTGCGCCCTGTCCGGCAAGCAACCAGTCTAAGCCAAGCGACTTCGCCTCGCAGGCAGTCCAGTAAATCGGTATGGCTATCGAAGCCTTCAGGGGGTCATCCGCCTCTATCGCCCACAGAACCTCAGGCAGGCACTCCTCAACCTGCCTAGGCTGGTAGACACACCTGTGAAGCCTCAGCCCCAACAGTTTTGCGGCTTCACCCACCCACTCAAGTTCACGGCTCCCCTCGAGGCCTACGCTGATGAGCTGCAAATCAACCCCGCAACTGGCTGCCAAGCTGGCTAGCAGGCCGCTGTCCAGGCCCCCGGAAAAGCCTAGGGCGCAGGCGTGTAGGCCCTGAACCCTCTCCACGACCGCCTCCTCTAAACAGTTGGACAGAAGGCTGACTGCCTGCTCTACTTTCATGGGGCGTGTGGGAACCCGCCTAAGAGGCCTAACGGCTTCCCACCTAGCGCCCTCAGGGCCTACTGTGAGGGTGTATCCGGGTGGGAAGGGCTCAGCCTCCAAGCCAAGAGCCCACAAAGCCTTCTTCTCGGAAGAGAGGGCCCAGAGGTCTCTGGACGAGCCGTAGTAGAGCGGCTTAAGCCCGAGGGGGTCCCTTCCAACCATGATTAGGTCTTCCTTTAGGGCTGTGAAGGCGTAGGCTCCGTCCCAGCCTAGTAAAAGTCTACCTAAATCCTCGAAGCTTGCGTGTAG
>QMYG01000055.1 GCA_003662535.1 Candidatus Bathyarchaeota archaeon | reverse complement strand
GTCCAGCCTGCCCCTCGCCTTCAGCCTCTCGTAGATTTGTATCCAGGCGCAGTCCCTCGTCCAGCCTCCAACCTCGCATTTCCCGTTGGCCTGGCCCCCGCAGGGCCCGTTCAGGAGGCCCTTAGCGCACCTAGTTATCGGGCAGATTCCGCCGGTCTCGAAGAGTATGCAGTTTCCGCACGCCCTACACATCTCGTAGAACTTCCGCTCCTCCCAGTTGTGCTCCCCGATGAACATCGTGTTGTTTCCTGGGATGACCGCCTTATCCGTGAAGACCGAAGCTATTGTTTGCACTCCGACCCCGCAGGCGAGCGAGAGGAAAGCCTCGTAGTCTCTGGCTACGGGCCCTAAGTGGGTTCTGACGATTTCTGGGTTGCACTGGTGCGGTATGGATATGGAGCCGATTTTCAGCCTGTTTCCAAACTTCAGCTTGTTTGCCATCTCAAGCATCTTCTTCATAGTCTCGACCTGCCGTCTACCACCAGCCTGAACGACGGCCGCGCAGGTGTCGCAGCCCACAATAAGCACGCTGTTAAACTCCTTCACCATGTCCAGTATCTCGTCTAGGGGCTTCCACTTCACGACAATCATACCATCACGCCTCCAAAACAGTCTTAATTTGAGCTATAATCTGCTCATTCGTCATCACTGGAAGCGTAATCGCCCTTCCGGGGCAGGAAGCGGCACAGATTCCACAGGCCTTGCACAGCAGCTCGTCTACCTTAATGGCGTATTCCTCCTCCGCTTTTCCGAGCTTTATGGCTCCGAATGGGCAGATTGCCTCGCACAGGCCACACTTTATGCATTTTTCCTCGTCGACTTGGGGTATGCTGGCCGCCGTGGGCTCCGCAAGAGCTGCCCTAGCCACAACCATCCTGACCAAGTCTTTCGCCTTCTCGGTGGCCTTAGCTGGCTCGTCTGCGTGAACCCAGGCGCACTGCTCCCGGATGTTCACCCACTCAACAATTCTCGGGTTGATTCCTCCCCTCTGGCAGATGAGCATGAAGCGTGGGTCCAGTATAGTTGGCGTGCAGGCTGCCACGGCGATTCTGTCTAGACTGTTTCTGGCCACTTCCTCAGCTAATCTCTTTGCGGTTTCTTCGTCGCAGAGGTGTTCTTCGTTGGCGACGTAGACTACGTTTGGCAGGGTTTTTGCGTATTCGGCGACTTCGTCCACGTTTATCGTGTTAGATATGTGTCCTCCACACTTGCAGAGGAGCACACCAATTCTCAAGCTCATCTACAAATCACCTCTTAAGCGGGTTGGGCCCGAGCTCCTGAATCTTGGAGACCATGCTTCTCAGTGCTTCAGCAAACTTTTCGCCGTCGGAAGCGCCTATGTGCTCGAAGCCAACCCTCTCAGGCTCTAGGCCCACGGACGGAAGCATGGACTTCAGCTTCTCTACGCAGAGCTTCGCATTCCTACTTCCAATCTTGTAGTGGCAATCATTCTCGGGGCAACCAAAAACCAGAACCCCGTCCGCACCATCCATCAAGGCCTCAAGCACAACCAGCTCGTTCACCTGGCCACTACAGGTCAGCCGTATCAGGCGAACATTAGAGGGGTAAGGAAGCCTCTTCACCCCAGCAGCATCAGCGCCAGAAAGACTGCAGTGGCTGCAAATGAAAGCGACGACCTTAGTCTCTGAGGCGCCATAACCCAACCCCTCACACCCCGCCAGTATGTATTTCAGCTTTTAAAAAAGCTTGCTGTATATACGGCTATTACTTTTCAACCAAAAACATAGATCTGAAGCTACTCCGGTCTTTACTTGGAAAGGGTTTTACCCTTGTGGTTGGCTCCTCTTCTCTGTATATAGGATGAGCGTTATTCCCAAAATTAGCGACAGGACGCCGACGGCGTCGGGTATTGGGTGGCGTATTCCCAACTTATATAGTGCGTAGACGGCGTAGGTTGGGCCTATGAAGGCTAGTAGGGCGGCAAACACGACGACGACGGCCTTAAATACTGAGCGCTCCCGCTTCGCCATCACCAGCACCAAACCTCCACTAACGCTCAAAGCCTATAACAATTATTGTTGCCCCCCGAAGGCGTTGGAGGCTTGACGGATTTCCGGGCGAAGGTTATGTAGCCCGTGTGCGCCCTCATCAGGGTTTCAGGCCTGGTCTTTCCAGCTTCGGCCCTTATCCTACGGACTAGGCATTCTATTGTGCTTATGTCCACGAAGCTCCACCTCCTCAGGGCTTCCACAGTTCTGACCGCCTGATCTATTGTCGGGCTGAAGGATGCGAAGGCACCTCCGCCACGAAGAGCCTCGTAGGCGTGGGGCACAACGAGCCACGGGGACGCCATGTCCAGCACTACTGCGTCTACCTCCCGCTCCTCTATGCCCTGCGTTATGTCGCCGTGCTTCAGCTCAACATAGTCGAGCATCCCAGCCCTCTCGATGTTCCTCCTAGCCCTCTCCAAGAACTCTCTCCTAATCTCGTAGCTGTAGACCCTGCCCGTCGGCCTCACGTAATAAGCCAAGACTATTGTGAGGGCGCCCGTGCCGGTCCCAGCCTCGACTACACGCCAGCCAGGCCCTATGCCAGTAAAGAGGACGATGAGCGCCATGTCCTTCGGGTAGATTATCTGCGTCTGCCTAGCGGTCTTGTAGACGTAGTCGCTGAGGTTAGGCCTCAAAGCAAAAAACTCCACACCCATGCTGCTCTCAACAGGGCTCCCATACTCCAGGCCAATAAGCTGACCCAACCTAATGAAGCCCTTATGCGTATGCAAAACACCATCAGCCCTAACCCTAACAAGATAAGTCCGCCTACCATCCAAATACAAAAGCACATCATCACCCTCACGAATGACATGACTCATGGTCTGCACCAACATTAATAGTAATAGCAATCTTTATAATGTGTGAAGTTTACTATGTAGAACAGGGTTTAAAATATGAGCGAACTTGCGACAATAACAATAAAAATTCCTAAAGAACTCAAAAAAAGAATAGAAAAACTCAAAATTGATGTGGACTCATTTATTTGCGAAATTTTAGAAAGGGAGATTGCAAAAAGGGAGGAGAGGGAATTGCAGAATATAGCTGAAGAATTACAAAAAATTTTGAGAAAAGCTCCGAGAGACGAGTGGATAAAGGCTATTAGGGAGAGTAGAGAGGAATAATGAATGCTTCCTCTCCTGTGGTAGACGCTAGTGGTTTGCTAATTCTCCTTTACGATTTTGGAGAAAGGGCTGTGGATTTTCTGCGAGAATGCACGACTTCCTCGCTAATTTACTACGAAATCGGGAATGCGATTTGGAAGGAATGCTTCCTAGTTGGAAGGTTTTCCTCATCAGAAGCTTTTAGACTCCTGCGTCTAGCTTTTAAAATTCTAAACATAATGCACATAGTTCACCTAAACGAAGAGCTTGGAACGATTGCTCTAAAACTAGCTGGAAAGTTGAAAATAACATATTATGATGCCGTCTATTTGGCCATCGCTCAAAATCTCAACTCTGTGCTAGTTACGGAGGATAAAAAGCTGGCTAAGGCAGCCGAAGGCGCTGGTGTGAAGGTTACGAATGTTAAGCAGTTTATTTCTCAAAAATTTTTATGTTAGTTTGTTTTGTTTGCAGAAGGCTAGGAACTGTGTTAGGTTCATTCTTTTTATGTTTTCTCCTCTTAGTCCTGCTGTTAGGGCTGCTCTGAAGACTTGGGCTCTTGTTAGGCGTAGGGGTTTTCTGTTTTTTATTATTTCTTGTTCTAGTTTGTGGTGGATTTCTAGGATTTCCCACAGTATTTCCTCTGGTATGCGTATGGTTTCCTGTCTCATTCCCTTTTTGCCCCGCTTTTGTGTTTTTGGGCGTTTTAAAAATTTTGGGGAGGGTTATTTTGGTTGTTTTCTTTCCTCGGCCATTCTTAGGTATTTCTTTAGTTGTCTTTCCATGTCGGCTATGGCTCTTGCCTTGTAGAAGTCCAGCATTTCTTTTCGCTCTTGCGCACGCTCGTAGGCCTCTCTCCTGTGCTCTATTAGGTTGAAGACCTCGAAGACGACGAGTAGCATGAGGACTATGGCGATGAGGCTGACGATTACGCCCGGTATTTCGATGGCTTGTGCTATTATTGCTGTTTTCATGTTTTCACCTCCTTTTTTACGCTGTTATTATGCGGACTATTGCCTTCGGGAAGAGGATTCCGACTCCGAATCTGTGGCTCGTCGTCAGTTTTAGGAGTCTGCTCGCCGTGTCTTTCTCCGTTTCTATGAGGAGTTCACGCTTCGGGACTAGGGCGACTGCGTCTTTCCTGAAGGCGTAGGCGTGATAGGTGGTTATGCCTCCCGCACCCGCCCCCGTCGGCGTTTTCCCGCTTACGAGTATGTCTACGCCCATGTAGCTCGTCAGTCTACCTTTAGAGACCACGTCTCTGGCTCCCCAAGCGGCGACATTCGTGAACTGTGCGTTCAGTATCAGGTCTTGGTATTGCTTCGGGTGCAGGACTATCGCCATGTCTCCTGGCCTAACTGGGAAGCCCGCCTCCATGACCTCCTTCAATGCCTTGCCTATGAGGTCTGGAACCATCCTGTCCTCCCCGTCTACCTCGCTCTCAGCCGCGGCGTCCCCTCCGTAGAGAACAGCAGCTAGGTCGCTTTCTGGGATTTCGTCCAGAGTGTTCAGGATTACCTCGTCCTCTTTCAGCTTGGCCGCCTCTACGAAGCCCTCCTCTATGGTTGCCACGATGTCCCCGCTAATGTCCTCGAGTATTGTGTAGCTGATGTTCACCGTGTTCCCGTATTCGGTGAGTGCAACCTCGAGGGCGTCTAGCGTGTAGGCTGCCTCGCTTGGGCTCGCTCCCTCGGTCAGCTCCACGAATTCTGGGGTTGTTATGCGTGGGATTTTCACCTTGTCCCCGGGCTTCGCCTTTATCTGCGGGTAGACCTTCACCACATCTCCTAGGTTTGCGGCTATGCCCGCTGGTTTTCTGGCGATTTCTGGAGTCCAGACTGTTGGTATGGCGGCTACAGCTGAGCCGCTGGTTATGGCTTCTCTTAGCAGTGCGGCTATGCGCTCGTGCGTGTTCTCCCCGTTGTCTGGGAGTAGGGAGACCTCCCCCTGCTCCGTGTTCTCAGCCATTTCCCTCACCCCCTTCAGCGTCTGTGCAGGCGGGTTGCCCAGAGACTCCACAACCTGCAGGTTGGCGTCCGGGATGCCCGGAGCGGCCACGAGGCTTAGCTCCCTGAAGCGTAGGCCTCGTGGTATCCAGCCGTTTATGGGCTCCAAAACCTCGTAGTCAGCCCCGATGCTTACGTGTTGGAT
>QMYG01000054.1 GCA_003662535.1 Candidatus Bathyarchaeota archaeon | reverse complement strand
TTCAGGCTTACCAGAAGCTTCTGGGCGCCCTTAGCCAGCTTAGGAGCGACTAAAATCCCCCTTACTGGAGTTTTCGCCTCCTTTTTTAGGCTCTGCACGTATTTGTGAAGCTGAAGAACAGCGTCCCTCCCAGCGGTCTTCCGCTTTATCTCTATGACGACGAGCCTCCCCTCCCTATCCCTAGCGTAAATGTCTACGAAGCCGGGCTCCACACGCTTCTCGTAGGTTATCGGCTTTAGGCCGGGCTCTATCAGGCTCGGCTCCAGCAGAATCGCCCTCTGCATGTCCTCCTCGGTTGCATGAAGGGCAAAGGCCCCTGAGTCTACCAAGTTTAGCAGTGTGAGTAGGTGGATTTTGCTGAAGGTTATCCGCACATGCTCCTTAGGCGTGTGCCTCACCGCCACAAGCCTTAGGCCCTCCTCGTGCAGCTCCGTATGGAATACGCATCCGGGCGGCTGCCAGTTCACGGGTTCGTATCCGTAGGGCCTGTGGACTTGGAGCGAGCCGTCTTCTTTAATGAGGACGATGCGGTCTCCGGGTTCAAGCTTAGAACTTGCCCTACCCTTGTAGTGGACGTTGCAGCAACCAATTATCAGTATGACGAGCCTCTTAGCGAGGCCCCTGCGTAAAGCCTCCAGAGCCTCGTTGAGTTCGGGCTCCTTGAGAAGCTCCACCTCGGCCATTAGCGACTCCTCTCAGGGATAGAGCTTTCACACCCCAGTGTTTAAACCTTAGCAGTCTACCTGTGAAAAGCTCGAAACCCCTTTCCAATAATCCATTTTGGAGTAAAGTTTTATATAAGTTGAAATGCGAGTTTTTACGTGATGTTCAAACTAAAGGATGTGGACAGGGAAATTTTAAGAATACTAATAAAAGATGGAAGGTGTTCTTTCAGCGAGCTTTCAAGAAAACTCAGGAAGAAGGGCTTCGACTACACGGATAGGGGTGTGGCGGAGCGGGTTAGGCGTTTAGAGGAGGCGGGCATAATTCTCGGCTATCAAAGCGTAGTGGATTTGCAGAAAATCGGTTTCCCCGTGCTCCGAGTTATTCTAATCAAATTTAAGACGTCGAGAAAGCTCCCAGCCACGATAAAGCTCTTTGAACAATACTTAAGGGAAGCACCCTTCTGCATCTATTCCTTCAGGGTAAGGGTTGGAAACTACGACTGGATAAACGTGAAGGTATTTCCAGATCACGCTACTGCCGACGCAGAAAGCGTGCTTTTTAGAGCCTACTTCAGCGACATAATACAGGAATACGACGTCTACGACGTGGTCATGATAAAGAAGATTGGTGTTGAAACCACACTACCCTACACGAAGAAGGAGTTTGGGGAGTTCATGAAGAAATGGGCGAAAACCGTGAAGTATCCGGGAGAAATTCCATATCTTGAATCTTCTATATGAGTTTCTTTATTTTTTCCACAGTTTTTCCCATCTGGTGCAGAAGAAGCCCGAGCATGGCGTCTGGCTCAGCCATGACCACGAGTAGGGCTTCTTTCCCCGCACCTACGGCCACTATCTTGGCTCTTGGGCCCTCCACGATGACGCGTTCAGCGGCTCCCCTCTTCAGCTCGGAGAAGGCTGTTTCAGCTGCGCCGACCATCGTGGCTGTCATGGCGGCGAAGGTTTCTGCGTCTACGTCTTCTGGCATGGCGCTCGCCATGAGGAGGCCGTCTCTGGAGACGATTGCCGATGCGTAGGCTAATCCTCCACGATTAAGCTCCAAGAGTAGTTCTCGGAGCATCTCCTTGAGGCCGAGAGAGGTCATAAGCCTATCCCACCTTAAATATTAACTTAAGTAAAGTTTCTAATCCTTCGTATATATTCCTTTTTTCCGTAGCTACAGTCCCGATAACGGGTACGTCGGGCGGGAGGTGCATACGTTCACGAACCTCCTCGGGGCTTAAAGCCCCGGGCAAATCCTGCTTGTTGGCGAATACGACTAGGGGTAGGCCGTAAACCCTAGCCTTTCTAAGCATCTCGAAGGCCCTCGGGAAGGTTTCCGGCTTTGTGCTGTCTACCACGAGTATCACGCCCAGCGATTCCCCGCCAAGCTGTTCCAGTATGGGGTCGAAGCGCTGCTGCCCTATTGTGCCGAAGAGCTCTGCGGTGAACCCCTTGTAGTCTAGGTGGCCGAAGTCGAGGGCGACTGTCGTCCCACGGCGCTCAACGCTCACGGCCCTACTGGAGAGGGCGTGAACGACTGTGGTTTTTCCCGCATTATAGGGCCCGGTGATGAGTATTTTCGGAATGTAGACCTTGAGGCCCCCAGGCCTCAGGTATTTGAAGGGAATTGGGCGTGCTTCCACCGGCTCTCCATCAACTTTACGCACAGTAAACACATCTCCGGTGATTATGTTTCTCTCTATTACTTGGAGAGCCACGACGTTGTCGCAGAGGTCGGAAATGCCCTTCTTTATCTCCTCGTCGTAGTCCCACTCATTGAATAGGTAGACGATAAATAAATCTTTTAAGATTGCCCACCTGTTCCACTCCTTCATGCATTCTAATGTCTCAATACTCCATGAATCTAGCATATTGGAAAGCGAGTCTATGGCGACCAGCGTGCCCTGACCCCCCACTTCCTTAAGCGCCATCACGAGGACTCCGCTCACATCATTAATGTCGCTTGGGTCTGAAACCGCATATTTTTGGTCGCTCTCTATTCCCATGAGGCCTGTGTAGGCATCTACCAAGATAAAACGGTTTTCCTCCCCATATTTCCTCAAGTTCCATCCATATCTTTCAGCATCCTCGTAAACGACCTCGGGCCTCTTGTTATTCACTAGGTAGACGACGTTCATGCCCTTAGAAAGCCAGCTGTGGCAGAGCTGGTAGAGAAAGATAGTCCCATCTACGAAGGGTGCACACCAGAGCAGCGTGCTCGTTCCACTACTCAGCCCACCCTTAAGCATTTCGTCGAGCACCGGAACGCCTGTGGGTGTCTTCACTCCCGCCCTCTCCGCCCTTCGCATAAATAATGGCGCTACTAAATTGATATTACTATCCCCCTCCCGTGCTCGATGATGAAGGAGTAGACATCCATGCTGTGGTTCACACCCCTCATCTTCCTAATGTAAATCTCCCTGTGAAAACGCCCCTCATCCCTCCTAAGCCTAAGAACAATTATCCCCGAAGCCAGAAACTCCTCAATGCCATACCTACTCAGCTTCGAAGTCCCGGTTGGAATCTCAGAAGTCGCTACGGTTGTAACCCCTAACTCGGTGAGCGAGAAGAAGAGCTTGCGGAGGTAGTTGCGCACGTAGGCCTGCATCGAAAGCGGGTCTATAGGCTCCTCGCCGGGGGTTATCAGGGGAGCCACTGGGTCGAGGACGAGGCGTGTGGCGTTCACCTCCTTGACATACATGGCAATGTTCTCCACAATCTTCTTTGCATCTATCCCCTTGACTGTGGAGAAGAGCGGGGTTATCTCGACCATGAGGAGCTTGTTCTCGTCTATTAGCGCCTCTAAGTCCCACCCGATGGAGGCGGCGTCCTCCACTCTGAACTCGTGCCTCTCATCTATCGTAACGAAAACACCGTTTTCTCCGTAGCAGACTGCACCATTATAGAGGTATTGGATGGAGAAGGTTGTTTTTCCCGTTCCCGTCTCTCCAGCGACTAGAACAGTTCTTCCCTTCGGGAAGCCCCCCTCTATCAGTTCGTCCAGCCCCTCTATGCCGGACCGAACTTTTTCCCTAATCAATCATTATTACCTCCGATTCGCTATCCTTATCTATATTAAGGTGCACAAAGAATTTATGAATATGCCTAAATAAAAATACGTATTGAAGGTATTATGGGTATGAAGAAGGAAACTTGGGTCGAAAAAGTGAGTGGGGAGCGAAGTGAGTGGATTAAGGCTACACGCCTAGAGAGGGAGGGCCGCCTAGAGGAGGCGGCGAAGCACTACATAAACGAGGCGAAGAGGCAGGAAGACAAAAACCCGGCCATGGCGGCGCTAAGCTACCTCTCAGCGGCTAAATGCCTAGTCAGGGCTGGGAAGAGGAGCGAAGCCCTAGAATACTTCCGCCTAGCAGGACACAAATACCGAGAATACGCAGACTCCACGTCGTCCGTGGCGCCCTCCTCGACCGTCTGGGGCTACAGGATGGCGGCGAAATGCTACATGTGGGCTGAAGACTACGAGGAGGCTGAAAAGCTTACCGAGATTGCAGACGCCATCTCGGGGAAGTTAGAGCCAGTAGAAGGCGAGGAGGGCCCGCTCTTCAGGCCATACAGGGTGAGGAGGAAGGGGAGAGGGAACGACTAGGCCATGAGGATACTCATGCTCACCGAAGGCACCTACCCATACTTCAAAGGCGGAGTAAGCACTTGGACCCACGACCTAATCGGGAACCTAAAGGACTTTGACTTCATCGTAGCTGCTATACTGCCTACCCCCTTCTACACGCCGAGATACAACATGCCTCCAAACGTTCTCGGCCTGCTTTCCATCCCTCTTTGGGGCATGGAGATGGTGAAGGAGTTTTCCCACGAACCCCTAAGGGAGGCCATACAACGCAGGCTCAAGACGAAGGAATCCGAGATACGGGACGACTTCGCTCCCTATTTGAGGGATTTCCTACGCACCCTGAAGGGCGGGGGGACAAGCCCTAAGGTCATGGCTGAAGCCCTCTACGGAATGCACCTATACCTAAGAGAACACGACTATAAGAAGGCCTTTAAGAGCAAGCACGTCTGGCGGGTTTTCTGGGAAGAACTAGCCGAAGACCCCCTCTACGGGCACATAGATGTTTCATCGCTGATTGAGACCTCCCGTGTCATTCAGCACCTTCTCCGCATACTCGCCTACAGGTTTCCTGAGGTAGACCTGTGCCACTCGTCGGCTGCAGCTTTCTGCGGGATTCCAGCCGTGCTTTTGAAGATGGAGTATGATGTGCCCTACCTGTTGACGGAGCACGGCGTCTACTTCAGGGAGCGTGCCTTAGACGCTGTGAGGGGCGCCAGCAACATAGTGGAGAAAATCCTCTGGATGAACCTTTTTAGGGCTATTGTCCGCCTAAACTACCACTATGCGGACAAGATACTCCCAGTCTGCCACTTTAACGTAGACTGGGAGAAGGAGCTGGGGGTGCCAGCTGACAAAATCGAAGTCATATACAACGGCGTAGACTTGAACCGCTTCAAGCCGATGAACATACCTCAGGACGACGTGAAACGCATAGTCGTCATGGCGAGGATAGACAAGCTGAAAGACATACTAAACATCATAGACGCTATGGAGACGGTCTCAGAAAAGCACGGGGACGCAGTATGCGAAATCTACGG
>QMYG01000053.1 GCA_003662535.1 Candidatus Bathyarchaeota archaeon | reverse complement strand
TACCTCTGGATGACTAGGAGGATATTCTTCCAGAAGCCGAGAAAGAGCAAGATGGTGCACGAATCCCCGCTCCTAATGACCTTCCCCCTTATAGTCTGCGTTGTGTTGCTGGTAGCCTTAGGCGTCTACCCGCAGCCCCTCATCGGGGTTATCCAGTCTTACGCCTGCATCATCGCTGGTGGGGGTGCGTAGAGTTGCTGTATCCGGTTCAGGCCTGGCTCTGCTGGCTGCTCCCAATCCTCACAGCGCCACTAGCCTTTCCAGCTGCAAAGCTGGAGCGTAGACTGGCTGGGTGGCTTTCTGTGGCGGTGTCGGCGGTCTCAGCGGTCATGGCGGCCCAGCTCGTCCCGATTGTTGCCGGAAGCCAAGAAGCCCAGGCATACTGGACTCAATGGATAGAGCCACTAGATCTAAACGCCAGCGTCCTCCTAGACCCGCTAAGCGTCTTCATGGCCAACGTGGCTACGTGGATTGGGCTCCTCGTCCTCATCTACTCCAACGGCTACATGGCTGAAGACCCGAGCCAAGGCAGATACTACTTCTTCATGCTCCTCTTCGTCGGCTCCATGGCCGGCCTAGTCCTCTCCGGAAACCTTCTTCAGTTCTACGTGTTCTGGGAGCTTGTTGGGCTCTGCTCCTACGCCCTCATAGGCTTCTGGTATCATAAGCCGAGTGCGGCGAGGGCTGGAATGAAGGCGTTCATAACGACTAGGGTCGGGGACATCTTCCTCCTAGCAGGAATCCTCATGCTTTACATGCAGACGGGAACCTTCGACATCCAAGCCATAAAAGTCTACCTACAAGAGAGCCCGACGCCTCAACTGCTCCTCATCGCACTCTTCATGCTCGTCGGGGCTATGGGGAAGTCTGCGCAATTCCCGCTCCACGTCTGGCTTCCGGACGCAATGGAGGGCCCAACCCCGGTCTCGGCGCTAATCCATGCGGCGACGATGGTTAAGGCCGGCGTCTACCTGCTGGCGAGGATGCACACGATGTTTTGTGGGTTGGAGCAGTGGCTTACGGCGTTGTGCATAGTGGGTGGCATAACCTCGGTTGTGGCGGCCTCAGCCGCACTAACCGAAACTGACATCAAGCGTGTTCTGGCCTACAGCACGATAAGCCAGCTTGGCTTGATGGTTCTGTGCCTAGGCGTCGGGACTAGGCTGGCTTGGTTTGCGACTCAGATGCACATACTTAGCCACGCCCTCTTTAAGGCTCTGCTGTTCCTCTGCGCAGGAATCGTCATGCACGCAACTGGAACGACCGACATGCGGGAGATGGGAGGCCTAAGGCGGAGTCTACCAACGACTTTCGCCGCCAGCCTAGTCGGGGTTCTGTCGCTCTCGGGGATACCGCCATTCAGCGGCTTCTGGAGCAAGGAGCTGATAATCAAAGCCATGCTGGAGACGCACCAATACCTGCCACTAGCCGCTATGGTGTCGGCGTCCATACTAACCGTAGCCTACAGCATGAGGTGGCTATACCTCATATTCTTAAGGGAAGCCGGCCAGAGGAGCCACAGCCACAGACCCCCACTAAGCATGCTCCTACCCACGCTGGTTTTAGCGGCGGCCTCTGTTGCCGCCGGCTTCCTCGAACTGCCGATGGCGAGGTTCATGCTAATGCCCCTCCACGCATATTCCTTAAGCCTAGAATCGCTCCCCTACACAGCCACAATATTAGTAGTTGGCTTCGTGCCCTTCGCCGCCTTCTACCCACTGGGCATGTTAAAGCCAGAAGCACTATACAAGAGCTACCTAGGAGAAAGGCTGCACGCCCTAGCCAGAAACGCCCTCTACGTAGACGCACTATACAACAAAATCTTCGTCGAGGAATTGTTACACGTCCTCTGGGAACTCCTAGAGAGGGTGGAGGTAGGCACCATAGACCACCTGAACTACAGCCTAGCGTGGGGATTGATCGCCGCATCGAAATACTTCAGAAAACTGCAGACAGGCATACTGTCCTACAACATGCTCCTGCTACTCATAGGCCTAGTCGCCTTACTAGCCCTCCTCATAGTCCTGTAAAACTTAATTAGAGCTGGCAAGGACAGAAACTTTAGAAAAAGAATGAGCAGAAACAAAGACCGAGAGAAAACAAACACCCTGAGCGCCGCCATGCGGATAGGAGCCAGCCTCTCAATACTAGCCATAGCGACACTACTCATCTTCTACATTTCAGCACTACAGTACCCCCTACTACCCTACGTGAAAATCCCGCCATCAATGAAGACCATAAACCACATCTTCATGCAGGAGCCAGAAAAGCTGAAATTTTCCTCTAAGGGCCTCTTCTTGATTTCTCAGATGCTTCTATCGGTGGTTTTAACTTTTTTGCTCATCTTCATAGTTATGCGCATAAAGTTTCGCATAACCCCTAAAGCTAAGGCCTTGGAGAAGGAATCCCTAGTTAGGATTGGTGGAAGTGCCTTAGCGGCGACGAGTCTCGCCATATTATATTTGTATCTACGCTTCTTGAGGTATGTAATGTATAAGATAACGGGTATGGAGATGGACTACGGCCAGACCTTCATTTTTTACTGCATGTTCGTTGGAGCTGTGATGGGTTCAATATTTTATAGCGGGGCGTCAGTCTACACGATACTCCTAACGCTCTTACTAAACCCAATAATAGGCATCCTACTCACCTTCAGCCTACTAGTGATACCGACGGATTTACTGCTCATAGTCCCAGTAATCCTCGTCCTTCTCCCCTTCATACTCTGGATGGACACAATACCGTGCGTGTCGAGGAGGAAACTCGACCAAGAGGAGCTAGCCTTCTATGATGCTAGGTTCGTGTCGGAAAGGGACCAGAAAACCCTATACTTGCCCCTCTTGAGGATTTTAGGCATCGGAGACGGCTATCTCATGGACGAGAGCGCCATACTCATGGGCCTCTCCATAGGCACCGGTTTCGTAGGAATCTTCACGACCTCCGTCTCCATAGCCACGGGCGTGTCCTATCTACCGTCCCTCATACCGGTCATCTACAGCTGCTCCTCGGTGATAGCGGCCTTCATGGAGGTCTACGGATTCAGACACACAGGAATGCTAGACATTAAGAGAATATTCCAGTGGATAATAACGCTCCTAAGCGTTGCCCTAAACATCATCGCCTTCTGGATGATTTCCATCTACTTCGGCATAATTCTAGACGAGTATTTCGGATTAGCCCTTCACGAGATAATTCAGCCAGTGCTGGCGCACATACTCCTGATAGTCCTCATGCCAATCCTAATATTCGTGCGCATCCAGCAGGAAACCCAGAGAGAAGAGCAGAATATGACTGGAAGAATGGACTTAATACTCCTGATGATCTACATAGTGTTCTTTGTCGCTGTAACCCTAGACTTTCTGAGGCACTCTGGCTACATTTAATGATACTCGCTAACAAAAGTTCAGCTCTTCAGAAGAGGTTGAAGAGCTTGCTTGTAAAGAGTAAACCCTTTCGTTTATTCTTCTTGGAGCAGTTCTGACAGGGACTTCCTTAGCTTAGCTAGTGCATTAAGTTCCTCGACTTCCTCTGGGCTTAGCCTGTCTGAGAACTTCTCTAGCAGGAGCCGTCTGTCCCTGTCTGGAACCCAGACGTGGAGCACGTCTCCCTCTTTTATGTGTCTACCTACTATCGGCTTGTCTATTGATATGGCGACCTGCATCCCGCTTGTGGCTTCCTGCACGTTCTCGCCCTTATCCTGAATCTGCATAATCGACCCGACGATTTGGCCGTCCTCCCTGACCAGCCTGTATTTGGGCTTTATTCTCCCAACGAGAACCTCGACTCCAATGATTGCGGGCTTAGACCTGCGGAAGACGAAGCCGGGCATCAGTCGGATTTTTCCCGGCTTCACGAGGGCCTCGAACTCCCTTTGGAGCCTCCTCTCCTTCTGTTCCCGCATCCACTTTAGGTAGCTGTCGAGAAGCCCGTAGATTATCCTGTCTTCAAATATTTTTACGCCCCTTGCGAAGGCCTCTTCCTGTGCGTCTGGCAGAATTTTCACGTTGAACGCTAGGATGACGCCGTAAAGCTCCTCGTCCTCCTTCACTATCGAGGCCTCTATCACGTCTCGTTTCGCTACGTCTCCGACATCCGCAAGCCTCACGGGGACACCGTTTCTTTCTAGGCTTTGTGCTATGGCTTCTAGGGAGCCTAGTGCGTCAGCTTTAACGACCACGCCGACCTTGTCTGTCTTAATCTTTATACGCTCAACCTCCTCGGAGACCATCCTCACATACTCGTCTACCTCTGCGCCTTCAGGCACAACGTAGATTGGTGAGCCTGCGAGTGCCTCCTCTAAGTCTGGTGCAACGAGCTTCACCCCTGCGGCCGCCGAAACCTCATCCACCGAGGAGAACTTGTCCCTCGGGTCTCTTATCTCGTCTAGCGGCTTTGGGAGCAGGATTGCCCTAACCTTCGTGATTATCGGCTTTTCTTTCCCCCCAACAACTATTGTGTCTCCCTTGCGCAAAACTCCGTCGTATATGATGGCGTTTATTGTCGTGCCCAGCCCAACCTCCTCCCTAACCTCAAGAACAGCCCCCTTAGCTGGCCCAGCCGTGGTCGAGAGCCTTTTTCTCAGGTATTGCTGGGTAAGCCCGACAAGCACCGTCAAAAGCTCCCTAATCCCCTCGCCTGTCTTCGCACTCACAGGGACAATCGCCACAGTAGTCGTGAAGTCCGAGACCTTGTCGAAGCGGTTCGCCCTCATCCCAAGCCTAGAAAACGTCCCCATAATCTCGTATAGGCGATTATCCAGCTCCCTCTGAACTGCAGGGTCTTGCATCCTATAAGACTCTAGGAAGGTGGCGTCTGGGTTCGGCCTCCAACCCGGAATCCTGTCTATCTTGTTTGCGGCGACGAGGAAGGGTGTTTTCCTCGCTTTGAGGATTTCTAGGCTTTCGTAGGTCTGTGGCTGGAAGCCCTCCATCACGTCGATAACGAGTATGGCTATGTCTGCAACTCCCCCACCCCTTCTGCGGAGGTTGGCGAAAACCTCGTGCCCGGGTGTGTCTATGACTAGGAGGCCCGGAATCTTTATCTCAGCTCTGAGCTTCTTCAGCAAAGGGCCACAAATTTCCTTGAGGGTTTCCATCGGGAAGAAGCTTGCGCCGATGTGCTGCGTTATGCCTCCAGCCTCCCTAGCCTGAACGCTCGTCTTCCTAATCTTGTCTAGGAGAAGTGTCTTCCCCACATCTATATGGCCGAGCACGCAGACAATCGGCTGTCGAATCGGCAAATTCGCCATCTCCTAAGCATATAGAAAAAACCAAACCTTTTAAACATACACCCTCTAAAACAACCAGCAAAACCGAAGGTTCACCCAACAAGTAAGCCGCACAGTTAAACCT
>QMYG01000052.1 GCA_003662535.1 Candidatus Bathyarchaeota archaeon | reverse complement strand
GGCTACTCCCGCACCCTTAATCTACAGCATCATCACAAATTTGGTGATGCATCCCCCACCGGGGCTCGTCCTGATAATTCCTCATCCCGTAGCCTTTGCTGGCTGGATAGGGATGATAATTACTATGCTTAATCTCATACCAGCTGGCATGCTGGACGGTGGCCACATAGCTAGGTGCTTTATGAAGCCTATCCACCAGAACCTCCTAGCCTTTGTGGCTATAGCGGTTGTCGCCTTTCAAGGCTACGTGGCCATGGCTATTCTGGCATTACTTATGGCGCTAGTGCAGAGGCATCCGGGACCGCTAGATGACGTTTCACCAGTTGCAAAATGGAGGAAGGTGTTGGCGCTAGCCCCGATAGCAATATTCATACTCTGTCTACCAATATAGGAGAAGCCTAACAGTTCAGCCACGCACCCTCACAACAAACTGGCAGTTTTGCGACCCAACGCCGAGCAACCAGTCTCCTGAACATCAACATCCCCTATTAAAGAGGTTTCGAGTAGCACCTCCTATAAGCCCTCCTTTATGAGGGTGCAGGAGGGCCTACTAGCGGTCATGTTTTTGCACCTTAAAACAATTATCTATGGGCTGTTGGCAACCCTTTCGTCAGTCAGCCGGATTTTGCTGACTAACTGTCAGCGGGTTTGTTGGTAGACGGTGGGAAGATTTATAGCTTTGTGGCTTTATTCTGTGTTTTGGTGTTGTGGGTGAGAGGTGAACGTAAAATTAGATAGGTTTGATTCTAGGGATTGGCTGAGCATGAACTATAGCCCTATGGATATTGAGGAGCTGGTGCGGGATTTTTGGGAGAAAAACGACATACGGCGTAGACTGCACAGGTGGAGAGCCGAGAACAATCGTGGGGCGAGAGGATGGGTTGAGGGGCCACCAACCCTAAACGGAGTCCCCCACGTCGGCCACGCCAGAGGCAGAGTCATAAAAGACCTGAGATACCGCTTCACAACCATGCAAGGCTACTACGTGCCCTTCAGGGCTGGCTGGGACTGTCAGGGCCTGCCAGTCGAGCTTGAGGCTGAAAAGGCCTTAGGCTTCGCCGGGAGCAAGAAGGAGCTTCTGGAGAAGATTGGCGAGGAGAGGCTGGTTGAGGAGTGCAAGAAGACCTTGGAGAAGTATTATGCGATTTGGATGCAGGCTGAACGGAAGCTGGGGATGTTCATGGACTACGAGAACGCCTACTGGACATACAAGGACGAATACATCGAGCGTGAATGGCAATACCTGAAGCGTGCTTGGGACAGGGGCCTGCTAGGAGAAGACTACTACGTGGTCGCCTACTGCCCCTCCTGCCAAACCTCACTAAGCCACGCCGAGGTCGCCCTAGGCTACGAGGAGGTGGAGAACCCCTCACTCTACTTCAAATTCCCAATACGTGGGAGGAAGAACGAATACCTGCTAATGTGGACGACGATGCCCTACACGCTGGTTACGGACATGATGGCAGCTGTGCATCCAGAAGCGGAATACGCCAGAGTCCGTGTGGGGGACGAGGTCTGGATTATGGCTAGGGGGCGTGTGGAGCCCCTCATGCAGGAGTTCGGAATCGAGGACTACGAAATCTTGGAGACGATGCCGGGCAAGGCCCTAGAGGGCCTAAAGTATGACTTCCCGCTCCTAGACATCATTCCAGAACAGAAGAAGTTCGAGGAACATCCGCTGGTTAGAAGCGTGATCTGCGAGGACTTCGTAGACGTGCACACCGCAACGGGCGTCGTCCACATGTCCCCGGGGAACGGCGAGGAGGACATGGAGGCCGCTAGGAAGCGTGGCGTGCCGATTTACGCACCCTTCGACGACGAGGGAAGATTCACGGATGCAGGAATCTTCCGTGGGGTTTTCGCTAGGGACGCAGACGACATGGTTATTGAGGAGCTGAGGAAGCGTGGGCTCGTTGTGAAGGTTGGGAAGATAAGGCACGAGTATCCGACCTGCTGGAGGAGCCACCACAAGCTCCTGTGGGTGGCGAGGCGTGAATACTTCCTCTGGGTGAACAGGCTGGTAGACAAGATAGTGGAGGCCGCGGAGAAGGTCGAATACTACTACGAGGCCCCGAGAAACCGCTTCCTCTCCATACTGAAGGAGGGGCGGCACTGGTGCATATCACGTGAGAGAATCTGGGGCACACCCCTACCAATATGGGTCTGCGAGAAGTGCGGCCACAAGGTCTTCATTTCGAGCAAAAAGGAGCTGAAGGAGAAGGCCATAGAGTTTCCTGAAGGATACTTCGAGCTTCACAAGCCTTGGATTGACAGGGTCGTCCTTCGTTGCGAGAAGTGTGGTGGACGGATGTATCGTGAGCCTTTCGTGATTGACGTTTGGCATAACAGTGGGGCTGCGCCCTACGCAAGCTTTACGGATGAGGAGTTCAAGAGGTTTATACCTGCTTACTTCCTCGTCGAGGCGATTGACCAGACGAGGGGCTGGGCGAACTCCCTTCTCCTAGACCACGTGATACTGACTGGCAAGGCTGAATCCCCCTATCGGGCCTTCCTCTTCTACGGCTTCGTTCTGGACGCTCAGGGAAGGAAGATGAGCAAGAGCCTCGGAAACGTGATTACAGTGAACGAGCTTCTGGACAGGTATTCCGCCGATGTTTGCAGGTTCTACCTGATGTGGAAGTGCTCCCCGATAGAGACGATGAACTTCGATATTCGGGAGGCCTATAAGCGGCCCTATCAGGTTCTGAACACCCTCTATCACCTGCATAGGTTCTTCATGCAGAACGCCGAATACGACGGCTTCAACCCCAAGGTTCACACGCTTGAATGGGCTGAAGCCAACGGCTACCTGAAGCTCCCGGACAGGTGGCTCCTCTCCAAGCTTCAAGGCCTAATAGAGGACATAACTTGGGGCTACGACAGGTGCCAGTTCCACACTGCAACCGCAAAGCTCGAAAACTTCGTCATCGAGGTCGTGAGCCGCAGCTACATACCTATGGTCAGGCGTGAACTTTGGAGCGACGACCCAGAAACCCTAGGACGTAGACTGGCGATTTACGCCACGCTCTGGAAGGTGCTCCGAACCCTCGTTCTGCTGTTCAACCCTGTAACACCCTTCATAGCTGAGTTCCTGCATCAGGCTGTTTATAGGCAGATGGACGATTCTCTGCCTGAGTCTGTGAATTTCGAGAGCTGGCCAACAGTCGAGGAGAAGTTCCGCAATAGGGAGTTGGAGGAGGCCTTTGATAGGCTTGAGGAGGTTGTTTCGCTCGTTTATGCGGCTAGGCAGTCCGCTGGGCTTAAGCGTAGGTGGCCCCTGCGCCGTGTGGTTGTCGTTGCACCAGCCGAAACTGCGAGCGTCCTTGAGCCGCTGAGGGACATACTGCTTGAGCTGGCGAACGTGAAGGAGCTGGAGTTTTCTAGCTCTGCGCCTTCAGGCGAGGGGTGGGCTGTCGCAGAGGAAGGCCAAGTAGCAGTCTACCTAGACACGAGCAGGGATAGACTGCTGATAGGCGAAGGCCTAATGAGAGACCTAGCTAGGAGGGTTCAGTCCCTACGCAGAGACATGGGCTTCACACCGACAGAAATACTCGAAGCCGCCCACATAGCCGGCCTAGAACAGGGAGACATAGAACTACTAAAGCCACACCTAGAACTGATGAAAGACCTAGTCAGAGTAAAACGCATAGAACTACACACAGAAGAGCCAGACATACCCCTAAAATGGAAAGAATACAAGCTGGACAGGAAAAAAGTCCACATAGCAATCCAAGGAAAACAATAAACACCCATTCTTCAAAACCCACAATCTTCTTGCATGGAGAGAAAGTTTATGCGTTTTTTTATCCGGGTTTGGGGGTCGTGGAGATTGGCTAGAAAGGTTTTCCTCACCGGTAGGCCTGGAGTAGGTAAGACGACGGTTCTGCTCCGTGCCGTAGACCTTCTCAGGGCTGACGGGCTTCGTGTAGGTGGAATGGTCAGCCGTGAAGTTCGTGAGAGAGGCGTCAGAATAGGCTTCGAAATCCTCGACCTGAGTTCTGGGCGTAGAGGGTGGCTCGCCCACGTGAATCAGCCCTCTGGCCCGAGGGTTGGAAAATATCGGGTGAACATGCAGGACTTGGAAGGTGTAGGCGTGGAGGCGATTAGGCGTGCAGTCAGGGAGGCAGACGCCATAGCCATAGACGAGATAGGCCCAATGGAGCTGCACTCAAAGGCCTTCATAGACGCCGTAAGAGAAGCAATAAAAAGCCAAAAACCCCTCATAGCAACAATCCACTACAAAGCAAGACATCCACTCCTAGACGAAGTCAGAAAAATGAAAAACAAAGAAATAATCACGGTAACTCAGGAGAATAGGGCAGGTCTCCCAGAGAGGATAGCCAAGATGCTCCTTGAGGGGAAGCCCTAATTATGCGCCACGTAGCAATTAACAGTCGTGGTTAGGAGAATAGCTGGGGTAGACGACGCTGGCAGGGGATGCGTGATAGGCCCCCTAGTGGTAGCAGGAGTTCTCATGCCGGAGGACAAGCTGAAACTGTTGGAGCAGATTGGGGTTAGGGACTCGAAGGAGCTAACACCAAAGCGGAGGGAGAGGCTCGCAGAGGAGATAAGGAAAATAGCCGAAAAAATTAAGGTTGTGAAGGTTCCGCCCAGCGAAGTAGACAGGATTGTCTTTCGGGGCGTGAAATACAGGAGGCTAAACTGGCTCGAGGCAAAAGTAATGGCTCAGGTCATCTCAGAGCTAAAGCCAGAAATCGCCTACGTAGACGCATCCGACGTGCTGGAGGAAAGGTTCAAAGAACAAATTTTAGAGGAGATACCCGCAGGCATAGAAGTCGTCTCAGAACACGACGCAGACGCGAAATACCCAATAGTCTCAGCAGCATCAATCATCGCAAAAACGGAAAGGGACAAGGAAATACAAAAATTGAGGATGAAATACGGGGATTTCGGCTCAGGATACCCCTCAGACCCGAAGACGAGGGAATTCCTGCTCAAATGCCTAAGAGAGAGAGGCAAATATCCAGATTGCGTGAGGAAGTCGTGGAAAACCCTAAGAAGGCTGGCGGAAGAGCGTCAAGAAACCCTATTTTAGCTGGAGGCTAAACTTGAACACGCACAGCCTCACGGAGGCGCTCCCTCAACTCGTGGTGGTTCCTCATCCTCTTCAATTCCCCATGACTTATCTGGGGAACCTCTGAGACCTGAAGGGACTTGAAACGCCCATCCACTATCAGGACTGGATAGGCGTCTACCACCTGTGCGAGGCTCGCAATCTCGCTCGCCCTCCTAGAGGCGTCTACCTCACCTTCATCAAACACGCCCCCGACGATTTTACGCTCGTCCATCCAGTGATAAGCTATGAAGTCGAAGGGAGCCCTGCTCACTACATCGACGAGC
>QMYG01000051.1 GCA_003662535.1 Candidatus Bathyarchaeota archaeon | reverse complement strand
TGACGACGCCTTCAGCTCCGCTCTTCTCCACATAGTCCCTTATAAACCAAGTTATTCTCCTCTTCACGTCCTCAGCATCTATTTTTAAAACATCGGCAGTAAGAGGCATCCAACCCCCCTTAATAGGAGGATAGGTCGTCTTAAATGATTTACTTCAGCCAAATAAGAACAAACGTTTTAATCTGCAACCCATATTATTAAAGGCTAGGTGCGCATCCCCACGGGGGCCTACAGGGTTGGGTAGGAGGAGAAGAAAAGTAATTCGCATGCCCAAGAAGAAATTGCCAAAGGTCTTCCTCTGCCCCAGATGCGGCAGAGAATCCATACGCGTGGAGAGGCTTAAAGGGCAAAATAAGGCTATTGTTAAGTGTGGAAGCTGTCGGCTGTCGGCAGTCATAGATATAAAGCCAATTTATGAGGATGTAGACGTCTACTGCATCTTCACAGATCAGTATCACTCCGGGAAGCTCTTGGAGAGGATAGAGGTTGGCGGGCAAGGTTGAGAAGTACCTCCTAGACAGGATAGCCAGAGAAGGAGCCATACACATGGTTCTCATAGACCCTGAGGTTGCGAAGCCCGAGCAGGCTGCAAAGGTAGCTAGGGAGGCTGAGCGTCAGGGAACAGCCGCCATAATGGTTGGCGGCTCGACTGTAGCTTTGGTTGAGCGGGTAGACGCTGTTGTGAAGGCGATTAAGGAGGCCGTCGGCATACCCGTGATACTCTTCCCAAACAACGTAACGGGCATAAGCAAATACGCAGACGCCATCTGGTTCATGAGCCTGCTAAACTCCTCAGACCCCTACTTCATCATAGGGGCACAGGTTCTCGGAGCCCCAGCCGTCAAAGCCTACGGGATAGAGCCCATCCCCATGGGCTACGTCATCATAGGCTCCGGGGTAACGGCTGGCTTCATAGGTAGGGCGACACCCCTGCCGAGGGGTAAGCCAGAGCTTGCGGCGGCCTTCGCACTGGCCGCCCAGTTCCTCGGGATGCGCTTCGTCTACCTAGAGGCGGGTTCTGGCGCTGAGGAGCCTGTTTCCGAGGAGATGGTTAGGGCTGTTAGGAAGGCCGTGGATATACCCATCATCGTTGGTGGTGGGATAAGGACTGGCGAGCAGGCGAGGCGCCTCGTCGAGGCTGGTGCCAACATCATAGTGACTGGGACTGTTATTGAGAGTGTTTCTGACGCTGGGAGGAAGATAGGGGAGCTGGTTTCGGCCATACGTAAGAGGTAAGGAGGAGGGTGTTCAGCGGGCCTCAGGGCCTGTAGCAGTTTCAAGTTTATTTTTCATCCCCTCTCACACGGGATAGTTTCATGGGCCTGTGCAGAACCGTGAAAAGGGAGGCCTCCAGAGGGGCTTCTGGAAGGCCTTGAACCTAAGCGAAGCCTACCAGCAATACTACAGGCAGTTAAAAGAGGAGCTGGCACGCCTATACGAGGTGGCGAAAAAAGCTAGGAGTAGGGGCTTCGACCCAAAGCCGCACCCCGAACCCCTCGTCGTGGAGGACCTCGCCCAGCGTGTGGAGGGCATGGTTGGGCCTAAGGGCGTAGCTGAGAGCATAAGGGAGCTCAGCAAGAAGCTTCCGAGGGAGGAGCTCGCCTTCAAAATCGCAGAGGAAATAGTCTATGGGAAGTTCGGTAGACTGAGCGAAGAGGAGGCTGCTGAGCAGGCTGTTAGGGCGGCTTTGGCTATCCTCACTGAGGGCATTACGGCGGCCCCGATTGAGGGCATATCCCGTGTGGCGATAAAGAAGAACCCTGACGGAAGCCGCTATCTGGCGATATACTTCGCCGGCCCCATACGCTCAGCTGGGGGAACGGAGCAAGCACTAACGCTCGTGGTTGGAGACTTCGTGAGGAAGCTTCTGGGCCTAGACAGATATAAACCGACAGAGGAGGAGATAGACCGCTTCATAGAGGAGCTTAGGCTGCACGAGCGTGAAGTCGGGAGGTTCCAATACCACATATCAGACCAGCACATCCGCTATGCCCTAGAGCGTCTACCAGTAGAAGCAACAGGAGTCGGGACAAGCCAAGTGGAGGTCTCGTCCTTCAGGAACCTTCAGAGAGTCGAGACCAATAGGCTGAGGGGCGGGGCTCTGCGTGTCGTGAACGACGGCATCGTCGGTAGGGCTGCTAAGGTTCTCAGCGTCGTGGAGAAGCTCGGCCTCGAGGGTTGGAGCTGGCTTTCAGAGCTGAAGAAGGCGAGGGAGGAGGGCAAAAACGAGGCTCCAGACTTCATGGAGGAGGTGATCGCCGGCAGGCCCATCTTCTCCAACCCGTCTACGCCGGGAGGCTTCCGCCTACGCTACGGAAGGGCGAGAAACACGGGCCTAGCAGCCATAGGCGTTCACCCTGCAGCCATGCACCTGCTGCGGGGCTTCATCGCAGTAGGGACACAGCTAAAAATGGATGTGCCCGGGAAAGGGGGTATAGCTCTCCCGGTAGACTATATTGAGCCTCCAGTGGCTCTCCTGAGGGACGGCTCGGTAGTTAGGGTGAGTATGGAGAACGTTGCTAGAGTCAAGAAAAGGTTGAGCCGTGTCCTTTTTCTCGGGGACCTCCTCATCAGCTATGGGGACTTCCTCTACAATAATAGGGCGTTAATCCCGCAGGGATACACCGAGGAGTGGTGGGCTGAGGAGCTGAGGGAGGCCATCCAGAAAAAACTGGAGGGAAGCCTTGAAAAAGCGGCGAGGCTTCTGGGAACCCCTGAAAAACGCCTAAAGGAGCTTTTAGATGAGCCTTTAACCCGCAAGCCAAGCCTAGAAGAGGCTGTAAGAATCTGTAAGAAGCTCGGGGTTCCACTTCACCCCTCCTATACGTATTTTTGGGAGGTTCTGTCCTCCGAGCAGGTTCGCCAGCTGAGGGACTGGCTCAAAATAGCTGAGGCGAAGACCTTCGGGGACATAATAACGGAGCTGTCGGGCCCAGTGGACGGCAAGGTTAAGGAAATTTTGGAGAGGCTTTGCGTCCCGCATCGTGTAGGGGACGGAAAAATAAGGATTGTCGGAGACGACGCACAGGCCCTGTTCTTCTGCCTAAACCCGAACGTAGACTCCGAAAAGGAAACAAGCACCATAGACGACCCGCTGAGGCTGATACAGGCCCTTTCAGGACTGAGGGTCAGACCAAAGGGAGTGAGCTATCTGGGCGCTAGGATGGGCAGGCCTGAAAAGGCGAAGCGGAGGGAGATGCAGCCCCTAGTGCACGTCCTCTTTCCCGTGGGCCTGGCCGGGGGCTCGCAGAGGAACCTCGTGAAGGCGGCTGAGCAGTCAGCCGTCGAGGTGGAGCTCGTCAGGCGTAGGTGCCCGGAGTGCGGAAACATAACCTTTAGGGCGAGGTGCGAAAACTGCGGGGTAGAAACGCAGCTGATTTACGCCTGCCCGAAGTGCGGGAGGGAGCTCCCGAAGGACGCCACCTGCCCTAACTGCCGTCTAGAAGCTCAGGCCTATGGCCGGCAGCTCCTCCGCCTCGGAGAAATCCTAAGGGAGGCCTGTCAGAGGCTCGGGGTGTCCATGCCCCAGCTCATAAAGGGAGTGAAGGGCCTAACAAACAGGGATAAGGTTCCGGAACCCGTAGAGAAGGGGGTTCTCCGAGCAATCTACGACCTATCAGTCTACAAGGACGGAACCCTACGCTTCGACGCAACGAACGCCCCGCTCACCCACTTCAAGCCAGCCGAAATAGGCGTAGACGTGGAGACGCTTAAGCAGCTTGGCTACGAGACTGACGTAGACGGAAACCCCCTAACCAACGAAAACCAAGTATGCGAACTCAAGGTGCACGACATAATCATACCCAGAGAGGCAGCGGAATACCTCCTGCGTGTCTCGAAGTTTGTGGACGAACTCCTAGAAAGGTTCTACGGAGTCGAGCCCTACTACAGGGCTGAAAGCCAGAAGGACTTGGTTGGCCACCTAGTGATAGGCCTGGCGCCCCACACATCCGTCGGCGTGATAGGCAGGATTATCGGCTTCACGGATGCGAAGGTCTGCTATGCCCATCCACTCTGGCACTCGGCTAAGCGTAGGGACTGTGATGGAGACGAGGATAGCATCATGCTTGCGCTAGATGTGCTCCTAAACTTCTCTAGGGATTACTTGCCAGCGAAGATAGGTGGGATGATGGATGCACCGCTCTTCATCATACCCACAATCGACCCGAGCGAGGTTCAGCGTCAAGCACACCTCTTCGACGTAGACTGGAGGTACCCGCTGAAGCTCTATGAGGCGGCGCTGAACGGGGTTCAGGCGAAGGACCTAGCTGGGGATGTTGATTTGGTCGCCGACCGATTGGGGACGCCGGGCCAGCTTGAGGGCTACGGCTACACGGTTCCGACGAGCAACATTAACGCTGGAAACTTGGAAAGCTCCTATAAGCGTTTGCAGAGCATGATGGAGAAGCTTGAGGGCCAGCTTGCGCTCGCTGAAGCCCTAGACGCCGTAAACGCTGAGGAAGTGGCGCTAAAGGTTCTGACAACCCACTTCATAAGGGACATAGCGGGAAACCTCAGGGCCTACACGACGCAGAGCTTCAGATGCAAGAAATGCAACAAACGCTTCAGGAGGGTGCCCCTCTCCGGCAGGTGCCCAAAGTGCGGGGGAGAAATCACCACGACAGTCCACAGGGGCAACATAGAGAAGTATCTGGCGCCGGCCAGAAAGCTCATAGAGAAATACAAACTGCCAGAATACTACGCCCAAAGGCTAGAGCTAATCAGGAACGAGATAGCTCTCGTCTTCGAGGAGAAGGGCAAGAAGCAGGCGACACTAGCGGAGTTCATATAACGCTTCACCACCTGACCGCAGTAGAGCCCTGCTGTCAAGCCCTATCCACAACCGTGATGAAGGTGGAGAGGAAAATTAGCAAATGATTAATTTTTCGGCTAATCATTAATACTTTTGGGAGTGGCGTTGAGCGTGGCTCTGCATCCGAAGGCCTACGTTAGGATAGTTAAGAATGTGCGTCCGGGCCTAGAAAGCCGGACGAAAATCCTGCTGGCTTTGGAGCGTGAGCTTCTCACAGCTAGGGAGATTGCGGAGAGGGTAGGCATGAGTTATGGGGCTGTCTTGGAGCAGCTGCGGAACTTGGAGCGTGATGGTGTTGTTGAGCGTGTTGGTAAGCGCCCCTACAGGTGGAGGCTGACGGGCCTAGGACAGCAGAGCATCTCGGATTTTGTCTCAGCCTAACCTTATATCGCAGGCTCAGAATAGAAGAGTTTTGGAGGCGCTAAACATGCCCCCAACAATCGAGGCCTACGGCTTCGGCTATATCGTGGTAGACGGCAAGAGATACACGAGCGACGTGATAATTTTCCCAGACCGTGTGATGGACGGGTGGTGGCGGAAGGAGGGCCACAGACTCTACGTGGACGACCTAAAAG
>QMYG01000050.1 GCA_003662535.1 Candidatus Bathyarchaeota archaeon | reverse complement strand
CCTTCTCCTAGCTAGCATGCTGAACATTCTGCAACAACACCCGAGCATAGCCATATTAATTCCAGCTTTTCTCGGTCTTCGGGGAGACATTTTGGGCGCAACTAGCGCTAGGCTCGGAACAGCCCTGCATACAGGACTGTTGGAGCCGAAGCTCGGCGTGAATCGTAAGCTTCTTGAGGATTTTTCTGCCTCTCTTTTTTTGGGTGTGCTTGAATCTGCTTGGATTGGCTTTATAACGCACATAACCTGTCTCTTCTTCGATATAAGGTCGCTTGGGCTTTTCCGCCTAATCCTCCTTTGTAGCTTGGGGGGTTTCATATCTACTGTTGTGCTTACGCCAATAACGATTGCTATGGCGGTTCTCACCTTCCGATACGGAATAGACCCAGATAGTGTAGTTGGCCCAATAATTATGCGGCTCGGGGACATCGTGGGCGCCCTCTGCCTTTTAATTTCCGTCTACCTCGTTTTGGGGGGTGCGTGATGCCGTCCTTCAGAAAGATTATGAGGGAAAGCCTTCCAACATTGGCCGTCGTCTCCTCCATACAGATGATTACAGGTCTGCTTCTAAATTCTGGAATAAAATTGTGGGTGGCGCTCCCCGTCCTCTTGATGCTCATCCCGCAGCTGAACGAATACGGCAACGACGTTTCCTGCATAGTTTCGTCCAAGGTTACCACGCTTCTCGCACTCGGTCTTTTGAAGCCTGAAGCAAGTTTAAGTCCTGAGGCTAAAAAACTCGTACAGATGATTGTGTTCTTCGCTTTAACGTCGCTTTCCTACCTTGCTTTCGTGAACATGCTGGCCATCTGGCTTTTTCACGGCTATACGGAGTTTCAATTGGTGTTTCCCGTCTGTTTACTAGCAGGGATACCACTTACAGTCGTGATAACCGGCCTTTCCTTTCTTATTGCGTATTTTGCGTGGAGGTGGGGTTTAGACCCAGATAACTTGGCGATACCTGTTTTGACGACGATATCAGATGTGCTGGGTGTTGTTTGTCTGATTTTGGCGGCTAGGGCGCTGGGTATTGCTTAGGCTTTCTCCAGTCTACGTTAAAATCTTATACATTAGTGGCTTGACGTTATTATTGTTCGTGGGAGGTTCAGCCCTTTGGAGAGGAGGCTCTTCGGGACAAACGGGATTCGTGGTGTGGCGAATTCCGAGCTTACGCCCGAGTTCGCCATGAGGGTCGGGCTCGCCGTTGGGACCTACTTTGACGGTGGTAGACTGCTTATAGGCCGTGATATTAGGCTTGGCAGCCAGATGGTTAAGAGGGCTGTGGAGGCCGGGCTAATCTCAGCGGGAGCCACACTCTACGATGCAGGGGTCCTCCCAACCCCAGCCTTCCAATACGCAACAAAGCACTACGGCCTAGACGGGGCGGTAATCATAACAGCCTCGCACAACCCACCCCAATACATAGGCATAAAGGTAACGAGAAGCGATGGAGTGGAACTGCCGAGACGGGAGGAAATCAAAATTGAGGAAATATTCTTTGAGGAAAAGTTTAGGCACGTAGCGTGGAACAGCCTAAAAGAGGTGAAGAAGCTAGACGGCGTTTTAGACGTCTACCTAGAGGCTGTGAAGGGGCATGTAGACGTTGAGGCGATTAGGCGTAGGCGTTTCAGCGTTGTGGTAGACCCTGCTAACAGCGTGGGCGTTTTCTCGACGCCTAGGCTTCTAAGAGAGCTTGGATGCAGGGTCTACACGATAAACGCACACATAGACGGAACCTTCCCCGGCAGGCCCCCGGAGCCTAGGCCAGAGAACCTCACAGCCCTATCGCAGACAGTGAGAAGCCTAGGCGCAGACCTAGGCGTAGCCCACGACGGAGACGCAGACAGAACCCTGTTCAGCGACGAAACGGGCTACATACCTTGGGGAGACAAGATTCTCGCCCTCGTTGGAAGGAAAATGCTAGAAGAGGACTCGGGACTGCTGATTGCAACCCCGATAAGCACGTCTACCATAGTTGAGGACGTTGCGAGGGAGTATGGGGGGAAAGTCCTCTGGACTCGTGTGGGTAGCGTCGTCGTCTCCCACGCTATGGTTGAGTCGGGCGCAAAGCTCGGAGGAGAAGACAACGGGGGCCTCTTCTACGCCCCGCACCAGCCCGTGAGGGACGGAGCCATGACCGTAGCCCTCCTACTAGACCTCCTAGCAAAGGAGGGGAAAAGCCTACACGAACTCTTGGAGGAACTGCCGAAATACTACATAGTTAAGGATAGGATGGAGTGCCCGATGGAGCTTAAAGAGAAAATCGTTGAAGAGCTGAGAAGCCGTGTCTCGGGAGAACGCATAATGACGATAGACGGAGTGAAGGTTTGGTTTGGAGACGGAAGCTCCATACTGGTGAGGCCAAGCGGAACAGAGCCGATATTCAGGTTCTACGCCGAAGGAAAAACCCCGGAAAAACCCAAACAGCTGGTCGAAGAATATAAGGGAATGCTGAAAGAAATAATATCAGAGCTGAAGGCGTCCTAGCTTAAACCGAGGATGCTCTTCAGGACTGACACCACCTTAGGCAGTGGGTCTTCCATTTCGGAGACCAGTGCTTCAGCTTTAATTTTATGCATCTCCCTATACTCGTCTAGGTCTCGGAGAATACGCCTAACCATTTCTACGAGTTTTTCAGGCTTTGAAGCCCCGTAGACTAGGCCCCAATCCATGAGGAAGCGCTGAATTATGTAGGGCTTATGGGGGAAATAGGTCAGTGTTGGGACGCCTAGCAGCGCCGCCTCTGTGTTCATCGTCCCGCCGCTACCAATAAAGACCGAGCAGTTCTTCAGAAGCCGAGGCCCATCAATCACATAGTCCACAACGACACTCCTAGAACCCACAAGTCTCCTCAACTCGGAAATCTGGGACTCGTATCTAGGCACAACAACTAAGTTAAAGTCCTCCTCCAACGTAGACAGAAGCCTAAGAATCCTAGGAGCAACACCAACTTCGGGAGCGTCGCCCAAAAGATAGGCCGCCTGACTCTCCGCAACCCTACAAACAACCAGAGGAAGGGAGGAATCCAGACCAAGCTCCTCGAGAATCTTCTCACTCCCGTTTCTCAGGTCTTTAAGCCAGACCCAAGGGTCTAGCGCCCTATAATGGATTATGCGTTCTTCGGATATGCCGTAACACGTCCACGCATCCTTTGGGATGACCCAAGGTGTTAGGAGCTTTTGTGCTAGGGGGACTGTTAGCCTGACGACTGCCTCGGCGTGTGGTGAGTCGCACAGAATCAGCTGGGGTATTCCTAGCCCATAGGCGACTCTGGCGGCTTCAACCGAGGCGAAGGACACGAGCACGTCCGGCCTGAGTTCGGATGCGAGCTTTGTTAGGAGCATCGTCCTTTCGATGCTTGCTTCAAGCTTCCCCCTCAGGCTTCCGCCTCCATGCCTCCCGACTGGCCTCGCATTTAACCCCAGCCTCTTCGCCAGCTCTTCAGCCTCCCTATACTTTCTCGTCGTTATCTCGACGTCGAATCCGGAGCTTTCGAGCTTCGGAGCAAGCTTGGACGTGAACATGGCTTGTTTTGGTGTTAGCACGTCTATCCAGCACAGAGGCACGCCGCCACCCAAAAGTTATCACACGTCTACCAAAGATAAAAAGGGCTTTGCCACCAACCAACAATTAATACACAGCAAAACCCAACCATCAGTAGAGGGAGGAGCGCTGAGCCAGCCCCACTTCGCAGGAGCCAAATTTTCAGTAATCGGCCTAGGAAGGGTCGGACTCTGCCTAGCGTGCATCATAGCCGAAGCAGGCCTAAAAGTCTACGCCTCAGACCCAGACAGGGAACTCGTCTACCTATCAGCTAGGGCGTCCCCACCATACCACGAGCCGAAGCTCAACGAACTGATAAAAAAATGCATGAACAACGGCAGGCTCGCCATATCCGGAAACCCGTGGGAGGCCGTCTCCAAATCCTCAGCAATATTCATCACAACCCCACCAACAACAGATGAAGCTGGTAAGCTGGACTTCACACCGCTTCAAAACTCCTGCAGGGAAGTCGGCATGGCGCTAAACAGAGGGGCAGTCGTTATTATAAAGAGCCTAGTAAGCGTGGGACTGACAGAGTCCCTACTGAGAGAGGTGTTGGAGGAAGCCTCAGGCTTCAAAGCTGGGAAGGACTTCCACCTAGCTTATAGCCCGCCGAGAACACGCCCGGGACGTGTTTTAAAAGACCTCAGGGATAAGCCTTGGATTCTTGGGGCGGTAAATGAGAGGAGTTTGGCTGAAGCTTCGAGGGTTGTGGGGCTTGTAGCTCCAAGGGTTGTTGGTTTGTCGAGCTTAAGGGCGGCTGAGGCTGTGCAGCTCCTCGAATACCTGCGTATGGAGGTAGACTTGGCCTTAGCGAACCAGCTAGCCCGACTATGCGAAAGGCTCGACGTAGACTACGGCGAGGTAAGAAACGTCCTAGAGAAGGAGCTTGGAAACACAGGCCTCCCCAAGCCTGAAAGCCAAACACTACACCAACTACTAACAGAAACAATAGGGGAAAGCCCATCAGGCTTAAGGCTTTTAAAAAGCGCAAGCCTCGTAAATGAGGAAATGGTGAAAATTGCAATAAAGCTTACGAAGGAAGCCCTAAGGGGCTGTGGAAAACGCTTAAGGAGAAGCAAAATCGCCATACTCGGAGTTTCAGAAACGCCGGACAGCGAAAGCGCCAGAAAATCCCCAGTATTGAAGCTGCTTCCAGCACTAAGCAGGGCGAGGGCACAAATAGTGGTTTACGACCCAAAGCACAGCTATAGGGCGCTCCAGTCTATCGGCTATCCCGCTGAGCGTAGCTTAAGCGATGCAGTTAAAAACTCAGACTGCATCATAATAGCCGTGCCGCACAAGGAATTCAGACAACTCACGCCGAAAAAGCTGAAGACCCTGACAAACATGTCAGCCGCCGTAGTGGACATGCCAAGAATCCTAGACGGAACAGCCATAGAGGCCAGAGGCCTCGTGTATGCAGGCCCAGGATGGAGGAAAAAACCTTGAAAAAACTAAAAGTAGCGGTAATCGGTGTAGGATTCTGGGGGAAAAACCACCTAAGAGTCCTAAACGAGATTCCGCAAGCAGAAATAGTAGCAGTTTGCGACATAGACGAGGAAAGAGCACGAACAGCCGCAGAAAGATATAAAGTAGAATACTACACAGACAGCAGAAAGCTCCACAAAGAGGTAGACGTAGACGCAGTAACCATCTGCACTTGGTCCACGACGCTGGCTAGGGAGGCGAAGAGAGCTCTGAAAGCTGGTAGACACGTCCTCGTTGAGAAGCCTATGGCGAGCTCTGTGAGGGAGACCCAGGAAATAGCGAAGATAGCTGAGAAGGAGGACCTGCTCCTGACCGTGGGCTTCATAGAGCGTTTTAACCCCGCCGTCCGGAGGGCGAAGCAACTGATAGAGCAGGGG